>NZ_QOZT01000094.1:0-13143 GCF_003345135.1 Acidovorax sp. BoFeN1 | reverse complement strand
GCACATGGCAGCTGCCCCCCGGCCGCTTTACTGGCTGGGTGTGCCGCTGCACACCCAGGCGGGCGTGATGGGCGCGCTGGTGCTGCAAGGCTACTCCGAGGAGGCGCGTTACTCGCATCGGGACAAAGAGCTGCTGCAGTTCGTCTCGACCCAGGTGGCGTCCGCCATCGAGCGCACCCAGATGCGCAATCGACTGCAGCAGATGGCGCAGTACGACCAGCTTACGCACCTGCCCAACCGCCAGCTGTTTCTCGACCGCCTGAAAACCGCGCTGACCCGGGCGCAACGCGACCAGACCCTGCTGTCGCTGCTGTTTGTGGACCTGGACCGCTTCAAGCAGGTGAACGACACACTCGGCCACGCAATGGGAGACTTGCTGCTGCAGCGGGTGGCGCAGCGCCTGCTGGAATGCGTGCGTGCCTCGGACACGGTGGCGCGCCTGGGCGGCGACGAGTTCGTCTTACTGGTCGAAAGCGGCCATGCGGTCGAACATGCCACAGCGGTGGCAGAAAAAATCCTGGCCGCCTTCAACCAACCTTTTGATCTGGATGGCAACCAGGTCCCCATGTGGCCCAGCATCGGCATTTCCATGTACCCGGACCACGGCTGCGATGAAAGCCTGCTGCTCAGCCATGCCGACACAGCGATGTACCAGTCCAAGAAAAGCGGCGGCAACCAGGTGCGCATCGCCGACCCCACCGGTCGGCCCGGCTTGGCGCCGCAGGACCCGCCGCAGCCTGATGCGCCCCACTGACAGGCTCTGAATGCCCTGCTGCGACACAGTGGTGGCAAAAGTGGCAGTAGTGGCAGCAACGGTACCCCAGCAACGTCGCAATGCCCCCACGGCTTGAGGGCCCGGCGCAGCGCACCCATGCTGCGCGGACGGCAAATCCCGTATTTTCGGCCTTTCCCTACCCTTCGCGAGCCCTGCACCATGCTTTATGCCAGCCTGAAACTGATTCACCTTTTGTCCATCGTCGTCTGGGTGGGCGGCATGGTGTTTGCCCACTTTTTCCTGCGCCCCGCCACCCAGGCGCTGGAGCCCGCAGTGCGCGTGCGGCTCATGCACGACGTGCTTGAGCGCTTCTTTGCCGCCGTGCTGGTGGCCGTGGTGCTGATGCTGGCCAGCGGCGTGTGGATGATCGGCAACTTCGCACGCCAGGTCGTGCAATCGGGTGGCAGCTTTGCCATGCCGCTGGGCTGGACTGTGATGGCCACGCTCGGCCTGGTGATGGTGGCCATCTTCGGCCACATCCGCTTCGCCCTGTACAAACGCCTGCAACGCGCCGTCGCCGCCACCGACTGGCCCACTGGCGGCAAAGCGCTGATCGGCATCCGCACCTGGGTGGGCATCAACCTCGCTCTGGGCGTGCTCACGGTGGCGGTGGCACTGCTGATGTAATCAGCCCTTTTACTGGCCCTCTTGCCAGTCCTGCCACCTGCCCCGTTCCAGCCCGATTGCCACACGCAGCCCTGCCCGCCAAGGCCGCGCCATGCAGGCTGTCGGCAATGGCTGACACAACGGCAAGCCATGCACCTGCGTGCCCCGGCCCGCAGTGCGAGAAGAATGCAGTGATTCACCCTCACCAGGAAACACCATGTCACTCTCGCTGATTCTTCTTATCGTCCTGATCCTCATCCTGGTCGGTGCCTTGCCCACTTGGGGCCACAGCCGCTCATGGGGCTACGGGCCCAGCGGCGGCCTGGGTCTGGTGGTGCTGATTTTGGTGGTGTTGCTGCTCATGGGCAAAATCTGACGCACGCCAAAGCGGCCTGAAGGCACACGCCACCCGGGCGGGCTACACGCTTGCCCAAGGCGTGCAGCAACCCCGTCGCCCAAAGCCGTCCGCCCGTCTTTTCGCTCGGGCCTGGTCCACTTCGGGCCGGGCCTTTTGTTGTTGGGGTCGCGCTCAGCAGCTCTTGGGTTGAAGCAGATTAAAAATCAAATGAAATATGGCGTTAGCCCTTATGGGATAAGCGCGAGCAGCTATTGATTAAATAGTGTTTATCTGCGGCAACAGCAGCCCTTGCTTGGCCGCCACAGCCTCACGCAAGAAGGCCCAGGTGGCCTGCATTCGGGCCACATGCTTGTTGTCGCCGGGCATGGACATCCAGAACGTGCGCTGAAACCGCGCCACGCCCGGCAACACCGGTATCAGCGCCGGGTCTTGCGCTGCCACGAACGCAGGCAACACCGCCAGCCCCGCCCCAGCCCGCGCCGCCTCGTACTGCGCCAGGATGCTGGTGCTGCGCAGCGCAAAGTGTGCGGGGCGGTGCAGTTCATCCAGAATCTGCAGTTCTTTGCTGAACAGCAGGTCGTCCACATAGCTGATGAAGGTGTGGCCACGCAGGTCGTCGGCCGTGCAGATGGGGGCATAGCGCTCCAGGTAGCTGCGCGCACCGTAGAGCTGCAACACGTAGTCGGTCAGCTTGACCACCAGCACCGCACCGCGCGCCGGGCGCTCCAGCGAGATGACGATGTCGGCCTCGCGCCGCGACAGGTGCACCAGGCGCGGCAGTGCCAGCAGGTCTACCACCAGCCCGGGGTGGCTTAGGGCAAAGCGCGCCAGTTGCGGCGCCAGAATCAGGTTGCCAAAACCCTCCGTGGTGCCAATGCGCACCAGGCCGTGCAGGCCCTGGCGCACGCCAGGCGCAGCATTTTCCACGGCCAGAAAGGCGGCCTCCATGGCCTCGACCTGTGGCAGCAGCGCGCGCCCGGCCTCGGTGAGCCGATGGCCGCCCGCCTCGCGCGCAAACAGGGCGGCGCCCACCTGCTTTTCCAGCGCCTGCAGGCGCCGGGCCACGGTGGTGTGGTCCACCGCCAGTCGCCGCGCCGCACCCACCAGCGTGCCGGCACGGGCCAGTTCCAGAAAATAGCGCAGGTTGTCCCAATCCATGGCGGTCTCCGTGCGGCAGCCCAAGGGCCTACCGATGTGCAAATTTGCAAAATACAACCATTCCATTGTCTCTTGCACCGGTACTTTTGCACCAACGCCGTTCATGACGTCAGCAGTCGTTCGCGTGGATGAATCCTCCCGGCGACAACTTGCCGTCAGTCGCCAATTGACGCAAAATGCGCCAATCAGGAGATCCTTATGGCATCCACCCCGTTTGCATCGGTCAAGCTCCCCCACACCCTCGTCGAGCAGGCCCGCCAGGCTGCGCAGCCCATGCGCCGCTCGGTGGCCAGCCAGATTGAATACTGGGCCACGCTGGGCCAGATCGTGGAGCACACCGGCCTGAGCGTGCAAGAAGCACGCTCCGCCATCGAGCAATATGAAGCCGCGCCCCGCGCGCAGGCCACGGCTCCCACCTCGGTGGACGCGCTGACCGCCCGGCTGCTGGCTGCGCAAACCAGCGGCTCGCTGGCCCAGCGCGTGCGCGAAGTGGTGCGTACAAACCAGACCCACGCAGCCTGAGCACATGGCACGGCCCCACACCGCAGCGCCCCCGCCGCTGTGGTTCCATCTGCTCGCCGGCCCCAATGGCGCGGGCAAGTCCACCCTCTACCGCGCTTTGGTGCGCGAAGGCTTACTGGGCCCACCGCTGGAATTCGTGAACACCGACCTGCACGAGCGCGAATATCTGCAGCACATCGCCAATGCCCAGGAGCGCTCTGAAGCCGCCCGCGCCTGGGCCGACGCGCGCCGCGCACGCCTGCTTGCAGATCGCACACCGTTTGCAAGTGAAACCGTGTTCTCCCACCCGTCCAAACTGGCATTGATCAAAGAAGCGCAGCGCCACGGCTTTACCGTTGCGCTGTACATCGTGGCGCTGGACGACCCGGCCCGCCTGCTCGACCGTGTGGCGCAGCGCGTGCGCGAAGGCGGCCACCCTGTGCCACCCGAGCGCATCCTGGCGCGCTACCCGCGCACCATGGCCCACCTGACGCAGGCCGTGCAATGGGCCGATGCGGCCTACCTTTACGACGCCATGGACGTGACCGAAGGCGGCCCACGCCTGGTGGCCGTTCGCACCGCCAGTGCCACCACGACACTGGCAGCTCGCCTGCCCGCTTGGGTGCAACGCGTGCTGGGTACAGCCGGGACTGAATAGCACCGTAAAAATCCACAAAAATGCCTTTGGCGCTTACAAATAAAGCGTCTACCGCTATTTTTTCAGGAGCAAATGGGTAAGCCACCACCCGGTGCCACAGCAAAGGCACGGCCGCAGGCAAAAGGTGATGCAGTTGGCCCGGCCCATGGCGGTCTGCGTGCGGCATCCCAGGCGGCCCGCACTGTGCAAATTTGCAAATCTCAGGTGCGTTATTGTCTCTTGTACAGATAATTTCGCACAGCTACCATGCGTGCAGTCGGCAGTGTTGCCGCCCCGTTTTATTCAGGAGACAAAACCCATGGATGCATCCACCGCCGTCAAGGCCCCCACCGTCAAGCTGCTGATCGGCGGCCAGTTCGTCGAATCCAAGACCACCGAATGGCGCGACGTGGTCAACCCCGCCACGCAGCAGGTGCTGGCCCGTGTGCCGTTTGCCACCGCTGAAGAAATCAACGCTGCCGTGGCCTCGGCCAAGGAAGCCTTCAAGACCTGGAAGAAGACCCCCATCGGCGCACGCGCCCGCATCTTCCTGAAGCTGCAGCAGCTCATCCGTGAAAACATGGCCGAGCTGGCCGCCCTGCTGACCGCCGAACAGGGCAAGACCCTGCCCGACGCCGAGGGCGATGTGTTCCGTGGCCTCGAAGTGGTGGAGCATGCTGCCAGCATCGGCAACCTGCAGCTGGGCGAGCTGGCCAACAACGTGGCTGGCGGCGTGGACACCTACACCCTGCTGCAGCCCCTGGGCGTGTGCGCCGGCATCACGCCGTTCAACTTCCCGGCCATGATCCCGCTGTGGATGTTCCCCATGGCCATTGCCACGGGCAACACCTTCGTGCTCAAGCCCTCCGAGCAAGACCCGATGGTCACCATGCGCCTGTGCGAACTGGCGCTGCAGGCCGGCGTGCCGCCCGGCGTGCTGAACGTGATCCACGGCGGCGAAATGGCCGTAAACGCCATCTGCGACCACCCGGACATCAAGGCCGTTTCGTTCGTGGGCTCCACCAAGGTGGGCACGCATGTATACAACCGCGCCACCCTCAACGGCAAGCGCGCGCAGTGCATGATGGGCGCGAAGAACCACGCCATCATCCTGCCCGACGCCAACAAGGAGCAAACCCTCAACGCCATCGCCGGTGCCTCGTTCGGCGCCGCCGGCCAGCGCTGCATGGCCCTGCCCGTGGTGGTGCTGGTGGGTGAAGCGCAAAAGTGGATTCCCGACCTGGTGGCCAAGGCCAAGACGCTCAAGATCAGCGGCGGCACCGAAAAGGGCACCGATGTGGGCCCCGTCATCTCGTGCGCCGCGCTCTCGCGCATCGAGGGCCTGATCGAACGCGGCATTGCCGATGGCGCCACGCTGGAACTCGACGGCCGCAAGCCTACCGTGCCCGGCTACGAAAAAGGCAACTTTGTCGGCCCGACCATCTTCAGCGGCGTCAAGCCCGGCATGGCCATCTATGACCAGGAAATCTTCGGCCCCGTGCTGGCCCTGGTAGCAGCCGCCAACCTGGACGAGGCCATCGAGTTCATCAACGCCAACCCCAACGGCAACGGCACCGCCGTGTTCACGCAAAGTGGCGCTGCAGCGCGCAAGTTCCAGGAAGAGATCGACGTGGGCCAGGTCGGCATCAACGTGCCCGTGCCCGTGCCCGTGCCGCTGTTCTCGTTCTCCGGCTCGCGCGCTTCCAAGCTGGGCGACCTGGGCCCCTACGGCAAGCAGGTCATCCTGTTCTACACCCAGACCAAGACCGTGACGGCCCGCTGGTTTGACGACAGCACGGCGGGCCAGGGCATGAACACGACCATCAGCCTGAAATGAAACACCCCCCTGAGGCCCTTCGGGCCTTCCCCCCGCTCTCGCAGCGCTGCGCGCTGCGGGCAGGGGGACGCTACCGGCGCGGCGGGGCGGCCCTTGCGCGGGAGCCCTGGCCTGGGTCGCGCCCGTTGCATGCGACGCGGGCGGCGCGCAGCGCTAGCGATAGCTGAAATGATGAGGGGCTGTCAGCCGCTCGTCATCGCCACCCTGCTTGCATTGCAGGTGGGTGGTGCCTGGGCACAGGCGGGTTCCGCCTGCCGCCCGGGTGGCACCGTGGCCAAGGTCAATGCCTGCGCGGTGCAGGATTTTCAGGCGGCCGACACCACCATTGCCGTGCTGTATGGCGACGTGATGCGGGCCCTGTCGGCCCACGAGCGCCCGCAACTGCGCCAGGAGCACAGCGCCTGGCAGCGCGATCGCGTTGCCCGCTGCAAGCAGGCCACGCGGGCCACCGAGCAGCAGCCCGATGGCCCGCGCACCTACCACGAGTGCCTGACGCGCGAAACGCAGCAGCGGCGCCAGGGCATCATGCGCTGGCTCAGCGCCGACACGCCTGCAAAGCCCTGACAGACCCCATTAGTCGCAAAACCCCTGCGAGATTCCCCCATGGACTTTGAACTCACCGAAGAACAACGCGCCTTTGCCCAGACCGCACGCGACTTTGCCCAGGCCGAATTGGCGCCCCACGCGGCCCAGTGGGACGCCGAAGGCATCTTCCCCAAAGAGGCGATTGCCAAGGCGGGCGAGCTGGGCTTTTGCGGCCTGTATGCGCCCGAAGCCGCCGGTGGCCTCGCCCTGCCCCGGCTCGACGCCACGCTGGTCTTTGAAGAAATGGCGGCCGTGGACCCCAGCACCACCGCCTTCATCACCATCCACAACATGGCCACCTGGATGCTCGGCACCTGGGCCCAGCCCGAGGTGCGCGACCACTGGGGCCCGCTGCTCACCACCGGCGAAAAGCTCGCCAGCTACTGCCTGACCGAGCCCGGCGCAGGCTCGGACGCCGCTTCGCTCAAGACGCGCGCCGAACTGGTGGGTAACGAATACGTCATCAACGGCAGCAAGGCCTTCATCAGCGGCGCGGGCGCCACCGATGTGCTGGTGCTCATGGCCCGCACGGGCGATGCGCAATCGGGCGCCGCCGGCATCAGCGCCTTTGCCGTGCCGGCCAACCTGCCCGGCATCCACTACGGCAAGAAAGAAGAAAAAATGGGCTGGAACAGCCAGCCCACGCGCACCATCAGCTTCGACAACGTGCGCATTTCCGCCGACCACCTGCTGGGCCGCGAGGACGAAGGCTTCAAGATCGCGATGAAAGGCCTGGACGGCGGGCGCATCAACATCGCCACCTGCTCCGTGGGCGCGGCGCAGGGCGCGTTGAACGTCGCCCAGCAGTACATGCACGACCGCAAACAGTTTGGCAAATCCATCGCCAGCTTCCAGGCCCTGCAGTTCAAGCTGGCCGACATGGCCACCGAGCTCGTGGCCGCGCGCCAGATGGTGCGCCTGGCCGCCAGCAAGCTCGACGCCGGTGCGCGCGATGCCAGCACCTATTGCGCCATGGCCAAGCGCTTCGCCACCGATGCGGGCTTCAACGTGGTCAACGATGCCCTGCAGTTGCACGGCGGCTACGGCTACATCCGCGAATACCCGCTGGAGCGCCTGATGCGCGACGCGCGCGTGCACCAGATCCTCGAAGGTACGAACGAAATCATGCGCGTGATCATTGCGCGGCGCATGCTCGAAGGCGATGCGCCCGATGTCATTCGCTAGCTTTTTTATAGCTGCTAGCGCTTATCCATAAAGCGCCAGCGGCCCATTTCATGTAAACCATGCCCGCCCGCCCCCTCAGCGACGAAACCCTGCACCTGATCGACGCCGTGCGCGCCGCGCTGGCGCAGCGCAACGATGTGGAAGAACGCACGCTGTTTGGCAGCTACTGCTTTTTTGTGGACGGCAAGCTGTGCATGGGCATCAAGGGCGACGAACTGCTGGTGCGATTGCCGCCCACACGGCATGCCGAATTTCAGGAAATGCAGAACACGCGCGAGCTGTCGCCCGAAGGCAAGATGCAGGGCTACTTCTGGATCGAGCCCAACGGCTACGCCACGCGTGCGCAATGGAATTTGTGGTTCGCAGAAGCCCTAGCCTACAACCCGCAAGCCAAAGCCACGCCACCGCGCAAACGTGCGGCAGCCGGCCCGCAACCACCCCCAACGCCGCCAACCCCCAGCGGCAAGCGCCACAGCATTTTTGGCGACGACTCTCCGTAATTTCAAGCCTTTTTAGCCCCCAGCCCTTATCCATAAAGCGCTAGCAGCTATCAAATTCATAAAAATTTCCGACCCATCACCCACATCACCACAAGGAGACAACACCATGAAAATCGCATTCATCGGCCTCGGAAACATGGGCGGCCCCATGGCCCTGAACCTGCTCAAGGCAGGCCACGAAATCCAGGCGTTTGACCTGTCAAAACCCGCCTGCGACAAGCTGGCCGCCGACGGCGTGGCCATTGCCGCCAGCGCCACCGCCGCCGTGCAAGGGGCAGAGGCCATCATCACCATGCTGCCCGCCAGCCAGCATGTGGAAGCGCTGTTTTTGGGCAGCAACGGCCAGCCCGGCCTGCTGGCCCACATCGCCAAGGGGGCGCTGGTGATCGACAGCTCCACCATCGCCGCCGCCACCAGCCAGAAGGTCGCCAAGGCGGCCGAAGCCGCCGGCATCGACTTCATCGATGCACCCGTGTCGGGTGGCACCGGCGGCGCCATTGCGGGCACGCTCACCTTCATGGTGGGCGGCAGCGCAGCCCAGCTCGAACGCGCCCGCCCCCTGCTCGAAAAAATGGGCGCCAACATCTTCCACGCAGGCAGCGTAGGCGCCGGCCAGACCGCCAAGATCTGCAACAACATGCTGCTGGGCATTTTGATGGTGGGCACCTCCGAGGCCATCGCCCTGGGCGTGGCCAACGGCCTCGACCCCAAGGTGCTCTCGGAAATCATGCGCCGCAGCTCGGGCGGCAACTGGGCGCTGGAAAAGTACAACCCCTTCCCCGGCGTGCACGAAAACGCCCCCGCCAGCAAGGGCTACACCGGCGGCTTCGGCACCGACCTGATGCTGAAAGACCTGGGCCTTTCGCAGGAAAACGCCACGGCCGTCAAAGCCAGCACCCCGCTGGGCGGCATGGCCCGCGCCATCTACGCGGCGCACAGCATTGCAGGGCATGGCGGCGAGGATTTCTCGAGCGTGATCAAGATGTTGCAGAAGAAGCAGGCGTAGCTGAGTTTTCTGTAAGCCGATCACAATGCGGGTGCTGTAGCATGTAGTTACAGCACCCGTTGTCATTTTTCGACCGGGAAATTTTAGGTTTGCCTAAATGGAGGCAAGCTGTAAAACCTCAGGGAAAATTCGACGTGTATTTTTTTATCCGACGAGTGTGAGTTGAACTGCAGTCGTCTAAATCTAGTTAGGCCTGCGGAATGCCCAGTATTCATGGGGCTTGTGGGCCGCCTGTCCTGCGGCAGTCGTGCGAGCCACCGAGCACCTCGGGTTGAGTGGCGCGCAGGTCTTCTGCTCAGGTTGAAGGTGCGTTAGATTGAGACGTTCGTCAGCGCATGGCTGACGCCATACGCAAGGGAGGCGGCATGTCAATGTTCATCTCAGAAGCTACCAAGTCAGCACATCGCGCACACCAGGCAGTTGCCTCGTGTACGGGCTGGCTGCCTGCGCATCCGGCCCACTGCCACCAGCCTAACTGTGCGTTGCAGCGGACGCCAACCCCTTCGGTGTTGGTGCCCTGCGCTTCGCTCC
This sequence comes from Acidovorax sp. BoFeN1, assembly GCF_003345135.1. NCBI lineage: Bacteria > Pseudomonadati > Pseudomonadota > Betaproteobacteria > Burkholderiales > Comamonadaceae > Acidovorax > Acidovorax sp. BoFeN1. Next base: position 3,464 of record NZ_QOZT01000094.1, on the reverse strand, counting down.
GGCGCCGCTGAACTTGGGCGTTAGGCCTATCGGAATACACCAGTGTTCATCGGGCTTGTGGGCCGCCTGTCCTTCGGCAGTCGTGCGCACCACTGAGGCGTGCGGTCTGCGTGATGGCGTCACAGTCGCGCAGGTTGCAGTGGGTTAGATTGAGGCATTCGTCAGCGCATGGCTGACGCCATACGCAAAGGGAGGCGGCATGGCAAAGTGGTTGGAACTTGCTGGCATCACAGCACATCGCGCACACCAGGCTGTCGCCTCGCGTGCGGTCTCGCTGCCTTCGCAATCCTTGTCCTGCCACCAGCCTAACTGGGCGTTCCAGCGGACGCCAACCCCTTCGGGGTTGGTGCCCTGCGCTTCGCTCCGGCGCCGCTGAACGCAGGCGTTAGGCTTTTGGGCGGTGCGAATCTTGCTGCCCAAAAGCTTGCATTTGTGGAGCAAAAAATGAGCACTCACCGCGTGTATAAGTCCCATGAATTCATGCAGCCAGCCGAGAAAGAACCTATACGGTCTGTTGTTGTTGAATCTTCGCATTCAGTTATCGTGGCTTGGCATGTGGAGCCCGGCCAAACTATTGCGCCACATATTCACCCCGACGGACAAGATACATGGACCATCCTTTCAGGGGAAGGACAATATCAAATTGACGAGCAAGGCAACACCGTTGCAATTGTTCCGGGGGATATCGTAGTTGCAAACAAAGGGCAGGTGCACGGTGTTCTTTGCACCAGCGTTGGCCCACTTCGGTTTATTTCAGTGGTTGCGCCTTTGGATGCTGGTTATGAACCGCTATCAGCAAAAACATAGGGAATATCAAGTGCAACAAGCTGCCTCCGCTCCCCAGCCTAACTGTTTGGTCAAGCTGACGCCAACAGGCTCCGCCTGTTGGTACCCTCCGCTTCGCTCCGGCGCAGCTTACCGCGGGCGTTAGTCCCTTCATATTCCGCTTTATGCAGGCCAGCATTTACTCCAGCGGTTCGCCTTTCTCACAGGTTTCTCCTTTGAGGTTTCGGCGCTGCGCCGGGCTTCGCCTGCATTCGCCGCGCAAGTTTCAAGCCTTTTTGGCCTCTAGCCCTTGTTCAGCAAGCGCTGCCAGCTATCATTCTTGCAGCGTTGCGCCGCTCCCGAGGGCCAGCGCTTTTTCCTGGGCCGCACCCGTCTTTAAGTTTGGGCGCTCCCTTCTGGCCTTCGGGTCTAACTATTCGTCGCAGCCGACCGCCTACGGCGGCGGCTGAACTCAGGGCGTTAGCTTTATCTGGAGTCTTTGAATGAATAGCCCGCTTCCAAATCAATCAACACAAGCAATTGCTGTGTTAGCAGCTTGCTTCGCAAAAACACTGGGCGAAAAAGATCCAGAGTTCATCACTTCATTTCAGAAAAACCTGGAAGAGATGTACTACCAAATTCGAGATAACAGCTATTTCCCCTCTGAAACGCTTCAGGCGGTAAGGCTTACAGGTGACTTGCTTAAAACCTAACCGTTCGCTCAAGCCGATCCGCCTTCGGCGGTCGGCTTAGCTTGTTCGTTAGTCCCTTCATATTCCGCTTTATGCAGGCCAACATTTATCCCAGCGGTTCGCCTTTCTCAAAGGTTTCTCCTTTGGGGTTTTGGCGCTGCGCCGGGCTTCGCCTACATTCGCTGCGCCAGTTTCAAGCCTTTTTGGCCTCCAGCGCTTGTGCAGCAAGCGCTACCAGCTATCATTTTTGCGGCGCTGCACTGCTTCCGTGGCACTGTGCCTTTTCTTGGGCCGCGCCCGTCTTCAAGGCTGGGCGTCCCCTTTTGGCCTTCGGGTCTAACTGTTCGTCGCAGCCGACCGCCTACGGCGGCGGCTGAACTCAGTGCGTTAGCAATTTTTAAGGCTTGGAGGTATGGGTACACATTGAAGTCAGCATCGTGATCTCGTTTGGGTTGGAAATTTTTGCTTCTATCTTTGTCTTTGGCTTTGTTATGGAGGTATTTATGAAAAACTCAATCGCTTTCTTTACTTCGGTATTTGCATGTGTTTGGTGCGGAATTGCGTTCCTGCGGAGCTCTGGTGAGAAAAAATTCCAACCCGAACGAGAGATTAGTGCTGTATGAATATGTGTACTTACCAAGAGAGAACGCAGGGGGTTCAATTCCCCCTCTCCGCACCATTTTTCGCGCACCTAAAGTGTGCTAACCCGGCGGTCAAGCGGACTGGCCTTCGGCCAGCCACTTACCTTGTCAGTTAGCCTGCGAAAAACCTGCTTTATTCAGCCCCATGCTTTATTCACCGGCATTTATTTTCTCAAGCGTTTATTCGCTGGGTTTTTACCGTGTGCCGGGCTTCGCCTTGGGGCGCTGCGCTGTTTTCAAGCCTTTTTGGCCTCTAGCCCTTGTGCGGCAAGCGCCACCAGCTATCATTTTTCAAGCAGTGCGTCGCCTCGGTGGCGCACTGTTTTTTCGTGGTTTGCGCCCATCGTCAATTTGGGGTTTCCCGTTTTGGCTTCTGGGTCTAACCGGGCAGTCAAGCCGACCCGCCTTCGGCGGGCGGCTTACTTTCGTTCGTTAGTCCCCCGAAAAAATCCGCATTATTCAGGCCCATGATTATCAAAACGGCATTTCTCACCTCTCAGGCGCGGCTCAGCACTGGGGTTGCCGTTTCTCCGGGCTTCGCTTGGTGTGCTGCGCAGGTTTTCGGTCTTTTTGGCCTCTAGCGCTTTCACAGCAAGCGCTAGCAGCTATCATTTTGAAAGTATCGCGCCGCCTAAGCAACTCCGGTTGCCAACCCCGGTAGGCAGGTAGCGCCCCAACCCGCATCGCCCGCATCCCTGACCTCACCCCCAAGGCCCTACCATCGGCCTATGTTTTTTTGGAGCTTTCTTCATGCGCGTTCTTTTCGCCCTGCTCACTTCGCTGATCATTGCCCCCACCGCTCTGGCGCAAGCCAAGCCGGTCACCACCGCCAGCGGCATGGTGTTTGAATCGATCAAGGAAGGCACGGGCGAGTCGCCCAAGGCCACCGATACCGTCAAGGTCCATTACAAAGGTACCTTGCTCGATGGCAAGGAGTTCGACAGCTCTTACAAGCGTGGCGAGCCCACCGAGTTTCCGCTGAACCGCGTGATCCCCTGCTGGACCGAAGGCGTGCAGCGCATGAAGCCCGGCGGCAAGGCCAAGCTGACCTGCCCGCCTGGCATTGCCTATGGCGAGCGTGGCGCGGGTGGTGTGATTCCGCCCAACGCCACGCTGAATTTCGAGGTGGAGCTGGTCTCGGTGCGCCGCTGAGCATTGGCAACGCGCGGGTTGCGGCGGGCCTGCGCGGGCGTACACTCCAGCGCTCAGGCAACGGCCTTGCTGCGCAGGGGGTGCGGCACTTGCCGGCGCCCTCCGACCGCCGCCCATGAGCCTTCCAGACCTGTCCTTTCTGCACCAAGCCCAGGCGTCCCGCGACCCGGGGCAAGAAGTGCCTGGGCTTGGTGCAGAAAGGACAGGTCTGGAA
>NZ_QOZT01000093.1:0-13263 GCF_003345135.1 Acidovorax sp. BoFeN1 | reverse complement strand
GCCCTGCCCCCCCTTGCGATGCGAAGTCTGCATTGCCCCAGCAAGAATAAGCAAAACATATACAATTAACATACGTTTTACATATTTTTTAGACCATGGGCATCGTCAAAATTTCCGATCAAATGCACGAGAACCTGCGCTTGGCCAGTAACGCATTGAGCCGTTCCATCAACTCCCAGGCCGAGCATTGGATGCGTGTCGGCATGCTGGCCGAGATGTACCCCGACCTGGACCACCGCGAGATTTGCCAGATGCTGGTGCGCGCCGAGCTGGCCGGTGGCCTTGATGTAGCACTGGCTGCGAGGGGCGAGCTGGACAAGGTGGCAACCACGGCCCCCGCCCGCGCAGGAAAGCAGCACTGATGGCGCGCACACATCGCGGGGTGCCGATTCGCTCGGCCGATGAATTGGTGAAGGCGCGCCAAGCGGCGCAGTTGGCCGCCGAAGTGCTTGCCATGATCGAGCCGCATGTGGTGCCAGGCGTGACCACCGAGGCGCTGGATCAGTTGTGCCATGACCACATCGTCAACGTGCAAGGCGCACGGCCTGCCAACGTGGGCTACCTGGGCTACCCCAAGACGGTGCTCACCTCGGTGAACCATGTCGTGTGCCACGGCATCCCGTCGCCCCAGCAGACGCTGAAAAAGGGCGACATCGTGAACATTGATGTGGCGGTGGAAAAAGACGGCTGGTACGGCGACACCAGCCGCATGTTCTGCGTGGGCACGCCCAGCACGCTGGCACAGCGGCTGGTGCACACCACGTACGAAGCGCTGTGCGCAGGCATTCGCGAAGTGAAGCCCGGCGCCACGCTGGGCGATGTGGGCCACGCCATTGCCGCCGTAGCGCACCGCGAGAACTTTAGCGTGGTGCGCGAATACTGCGGCCACGGCATTGGCACCGTGTACCACGACGAACCGCAGGTGCTGCACTACGGAAGGCGCGGCCAGGGCCTGCGGCTGGAGGCAGGCATGGTCTTCACCATCGAGCCCATGCTCAACGCAGGCCAGCGCGAAACCAAAGAGCTGGCCGATGGCTGGACGGTGGTGACGCAGGACCGGTCACTGTCTGCCCAGTGGGAACACATGGTGGCCGTGACCGACAGCGGCTACGAGGTGCTCACCGCCTGGCCAGGCGGCACCGGCGTCTACCCTCCCATTTGATCGAACTCACTGGCGCAGGCATTCAAGGCAAATCGGCCGCCAGCGCTTGATGGGAGCGCGCCGGCCATATCAAAAAGATAGCAAACCGCGGCATTGCTCACCAGGGCAGTGGCTCGCCGCTGTAGGCGTGAAAGCTGCCGGTTTGCTCCGCTGGCAGCCCGTCAAGCACCCGCAGCATGTCCCCCGCCGCATCGGCGGCTGGTCGTCCTATTTCTGCCCCGTTGAACGGAGCCGACAGCGCCGAGTTGACGGTGCCGGGGTGCAGCGCCACCAGCACGGCCTGCGGGTGGGTGCGGGCCACTTCAATCGACGCCGTTTTGAGCAGCATGTTGAGTGCGGCCTTGGATGCACGGTAGCTGTACCAGCCGCCCAGGCGGTTGTCGCCAATACTGCCAACCTTGGCCGAGAGCACGGCCAGCAGGCTGCGCCCTTGCCGGGGCGGTAGCGGCGCAAAGTGGGCCAGCACCAGCGCGGGGCCGAAGGTGTTGGTGAGGAAGGTGGCTTCCATCTGCGCGTAGTTCATTTGGGCCATGCGCTTTTCGGGCAGCCCATGGGTGCCGTGCAGCATGCCTGCGGCGTGGATGACGCAGTGCCACGGCCCCTGGGCTTTGAGGTGCTGGGCGGCCTGGGCAATGGTGGCTTCATCGTCCAGGTCCACTGCGGGCGTGGTGTGGCGGCCCAGGCCCACGGCCAGGGCGCAGCGCGGGTCGGCCTTCAGGTGGCCGAGCAAGGCGCCGCCGATGGCGCCGGTGGCACCAATGACGAGGGCGCGGTAGCCCTGGGGGAGTGACTGGAGGGACGGCGTGGACATGGGCGGGCGCTGGTGCGAGGGGTTGTGGGCGCTGGGTGCGGGCGGCTACAAAGTGTCCAGCCGCGTGCGCAGGTCGGCGGCGTGTTCACGCAGCGCATCCAGCTGCGGGCCCTGCATCTTCTGCAGCTGGCGGTACACCATGCCCAGGCGAAAGTTGTTGCCCAGCGTGCCCTCGTTGCGCGCAAAAAAGTCCCAGTACAGCGCGTTGTACGGGCAGGCCCGCTCACCCACTTTTTGCTTTTTGTCGTAGTGGCAGCCGCTGCAGTAGTCGCTCATGCGGTCGATATAGGCGGCGCTGCTCACATAGGGTTTAGTCGCCAGCAGGCCGCCGTCGGCAAACTGGCTCATGCCCACGGTGTTGGGCACCTCCACCCATTCAAAGGCGTCGATGTACACGCCCAGGTACCAGCGGTGCACGGCAGCGGGCTCCAGCCCCGCCAGCAGCACAAAGTTGCCGATGACCATGAGGCGCTGGATGTGGTGTGCGTATGCATCCTGAAGCGACTGGCCCACGGCGTGCTGCATGCAGCGCATTTTGGTCTCGCCCGTCCAGAACCATTCCGGCAGCGGCGTGTGGTGGCCCAAGGCGTTGCGCTTGTCGTAGCCGGGCATGTGGGCCCAGTAGATGCCGCGCACATATTCGCGCCAACCCAATATCTGGCGGATAAAGCCCTCCACCGCTGGCAAGGGCGCGGCGCCTGCGTGGTACGCAGCCGCGGCGCGCTGCACCACCTCGTGCGGGCGCAGCATTTTGGTGTTGAGCGCGAACGACAGCAGCGAATGGAACAGCCGCGCGCTCTTGGTGTTCATGGCGTCTTCATACGCGCCAAAGTCGGGCAGCGTGGTGGTGATGAAATGATCGAGCCACACCAGCGCCTCGGCCCGGTTCAGCGGCCAGCGCAGCGCGTGGGCCTGCGGGTTGCCAAAGCTTTGCACGCCCGCGGCCTGGATGGTGGCCCACAGGGCGCTGTGATCGTGCGTGGGGCGGGCGTCGGGCGGCAATGCCGGTGTGCCGGGCCAGGGTTTGCGGTTGTCGTGGTCGTAGTTCCACTGCCCGCCTTCGGGCTCGCCCGCCTCGTCGATCAGCACACTGTGGCGCTGGCGCATGTGGCGGTAGAAGTGCTCCATGAGCCACTGCTTGCGGCCCTTGAACACCTCAGCCATTTCGGTGCGCGTGGTGTAGAAGTGCTCGCTGCTGACGGCCTGCACGGCAAACGTCTGCTCCGCGCCCCAGGTGCGCAGTTGCTCGTCCAGCCGCCATTCGTCGGGGTGCTGGTATTGCAGCGTCTGCGCGCCGTAGTGGGCCATGAGGGCGGCCAGGTTGGCGGGGATGGACTGGCGGTTGCTGGCGTCGTCAATCGTCACATAGCGCACGCGGTGCCCGGCCTCGCGCAGGTGGCGGGCCAGGTCGCGCATGGCGGCAAAGATGGCGAGGACTTTTTGCGCGTGGTGCAGCACTTAGTCAGTCTCTTGCCGCACTTCCATCAGCACATAGACCACGCCGTCGTCCTGCGTGGCAAACCAGCTGTGCTGGGGATTGAGCTGATCGCCCAGCAGCAGGCGCAGGGTGTGCGCGCGTGGAGTGTTCATGCCGTGCCCCACATCCGGCGGTAAGTACCGTCGGCATCATGGTCGTGCGCCTGCTTGGTGGCATTGAAGCGGCGGCCACCACGCGGGTCGGTGCCGCGCCCGGCGATGTAAAGCCAGTTGCCCTGGTTGCTGTACACGTCATAGTCCACCAGCTGCGATTCAAACCACGCGGCGCCCGCGCGCCAGTCGCCGCACAGGTCGTGGATGAGGTAGCTGGCCACCACCTGGCGCAGGCGGTTGCTCAGATACCCGGTGGTGGCCAGCTCGCGCATGGCGGCATCGACCAGCGGTTCGCCCGTGCGGCCCTGGCACCAGCGCTCAAAGCCCTGGTGGTTGTGCGGGGCCTGGGGCAGCTGTGAAAGCCCACGAGCCCCATACAGCGCCGGCCCGTATTGCAGGTGCATCAGCCGAAAGTAGTCGCGCCACAGCAGCTCGAACCACAGCCAGTAGGTGCCGTCGTTGGCTCCGTGCTCGCGTTCAAACGCTTTCAGGCCGGCAAACACCTGCCGGGCCGAGAGCGCGCCGCTAGCCAGCCAGGGCGAGAACTTGCTGGAGTAATGCAACCCCGTAAGTCCATTGCGCGTGGCCTTGTAGCTGTGGGGCAGCTTGCGCGCCAGGTACTGCGCCAAATGGGCGAGTGCGGCGGTTTCGCCACCGTTGCAGGCGGATGTGCCGTAGGGAAAGGACGAGCGTGGGTCACACCCGGCTGCGTTATTGGGAACAGCGGTATCGGCGCCCTGCCCTGCACACGCAGGCACGGCGCCCGCCGCCAGCATCACATCGGGCGGCACCATCGGGGGCGGCAACAACGATGTGGGCGGGGGCAAAGGCGCTGTGGGCATGATGCCCGCACGCTCCACCTTCTGACGAAACGTGGTGAACACGCCGGGAAGCTCTGCCGCAGGCCAGAGCATGTCCTCAGGCTGGAGCAGGCTGCTGTGCCACACAGCGCGCACCGGCAGCCCGGCGGCGCGCAGGGCGGCGACTTCGGCCTGCTCGTAGGGGGCGACAATGTCTTCGCACACCACGGCGCTCGCCCCGACGGCGTGGGCCAATGCGGGCAACACGGTGGCGGGCGGGGCATGGCACACCATGAGTGGATTGCCTTGCCCAGCCATGCGGGTGCCCAGGTCGCGCAGCGCGGCGGCTGCAAAGGCGCGGCGGTGCGGGCCCACGCGGGCAAAGCCCCAGGGCGTGGCTTCGTCTGCCCGGGGCAGACACACCACGGGCAGCAGGTGGGTGGCGCCGCTGGCCAGCGCTGCAGCCAGCGCGGGCTGGTCGTGCAGGCGCAGGTCGTTGCGAAACCAGAAAATCACCGTGTTCATGCCGCACCCTCACCGCCCGCGTCGCCACTGCGCTTGCGTTCGTTGCGGCAGCGGTCAGAGCAGTATTTCACCTCATTCCACACCTTCTCCCACTTTTTGCGCCAGGTGAAGGGCAGTCCGCAGTGCAGGCATTTTTTCTGCGGCAGGTCGTGCTTTTTGCGCATGCGCATGGGTCAGAAGTCCAAGGTTTGCTGCTGGGGGTGGGCCGTGGCTTTGCGGCGCGGGCCACTGTCGCGGTGCACGCGCGAGCCGTGCTTTTGCACGATGGCGGCTTTGGCCGCACGCACGGGGGCCTGGGCGCGCAGGCCGTGCACGCGGGCCTTGGCAGCGCGGGTGGCTTGATCCAGGTCCACCAGCGGCTGGGCAATGTCGTGCCCCACGCGCACGCCGCAGCGCGCCTGCACGCCGGGCGGCATGCGCCAGGGCTCCAGCAACCAAGCGTCAGGTACGCGGCGCATTGCGGCAAGCCAGTGGCGAACAAAGTGGCCGTGCGGGTCGTGGTCTTGCGCCTGCTTGATGGGGTTGTACACGCGAGTGGTGTTGATGCCGGTGGTGCCCGCCTGCATTTGCATCTGGCTCCAGTGGATGCCGGGCTCGTAGTCCAGAAACTGCCGCGCCAGCCACTGGCCCACAGGGCGCCAGTGCAGCCACAGCGGGTACGACGCCACCGACACCAGCATGGCCCGCATGCGAAAGTTGACCCAGCCCGTCTCGCGCAGCATGGCCACGCAGGCATCCACCATGGGCCAGCCGGTGCGCCCGGCCACCAGGGCGGCAAAGTGGGCCTCGTTCCAGTCGCCCTCGCGCAGGCCGTTGTAGCCGCGGTGCAGGTTGTCAAACTCCAGCGCGGGTTCGGATTCGAGTTTCTGGATGAAGTGGCAGTGCCAGTGCATGCGGCTCATAAAGGCCGTGAGACCCTGGCGCTGCCAGCCCGCACCGGGCTCGGCGCTGCCCTGCAGTTGCTGCTGGCGCCGCTGGGTGGCCTGCACCACTTCGCGCATGCCAAGGCAACCCAGGGCAAGGTAGGGCGAAAGGCGCGAGCAGGCCGTGGGCGCCGTGAGGGGCGATGAAATACCTCCCCGGTAACCCCGGCTGCGATCATGCAAAAAGTCTTGCAGCACCTGCCAGCCGCGCAAGCGTCCGCCACGCTGGCGCAGGGGTGGATCGTGGATATCCAAGCCCGGCCATGCGCCTTCGGGCCAGGGCTCTGTGGGCCAGGGCAAGGCCCGCCCCGCCAGGCTGCCGGGTGCCGGCGCTGGCATCTGAGGCGCGTGCATGAAAGTCTGCCAGCGTTGGTGCCACACATCGCGCGTGGGCAGGCGGCGCACCACGCCGTGCTGGGCCCACTCACGCCAGGCTACGCCCTGGTTTGCGCACCAGCGGGCCACGGCCTTGTCGCGCGCATAGGTGTGGCCGTTGCCGGTTTCTTCATGCGAAGTGAGGGTGTGAAACGGGGCCAGCGCGTGCAGGCGGGCCAGCACCTCAGGCACCTCGCCCACGGCCACTTGCAACTCGGCTCCGCAGCGGCGCAGGTCTTGCGCCAGGTCGACAAGGCTCTCTTGCAAGAACCGAAAGTGCTGCAGCGCGGCGTCGGGCTGGGCCCACAGGCTGGGCTCGACCACATACAGGCAAAGCACGGGTCCGCGCTGCGCGGCCTGGGCCAGGGGTGCGTGGTCGTGCACCCGCAGGTCGCGCTTGAACCAGACAACGGTGTAGGCCATGGCGCGTGCCTTGTTCAGAGTGTCACGCAGCTTGCACCTGCTGTGCCAACGCACGGCCACTGAGCCAGGCGCCTTCGACCTTGCCGCCGTTGAGCCAATCTCCGCACATGCCCAGACGCAGCGATGCGTCCCACCAACTACCCATCGTCAGCGCGAGCTCGGTGTCGGCATAGCGCCAGCGATGGGCCGTGGCGGCCAACGGTGCGGGGCCGCCCAATGCGACAAAAGCGGCGATCAATGCAGCGGTGACTGCATCAGCGTCATCTTCCATGTGCGCATCGCTCCACTCGGGGCTGGCGTGCAGCAGCCAGGTCTCGGGGCCAGTGCGACCGGGTTTGCTGCTGTCACGGGCCACCCAGCGCAGCGGGCCGGTGTTGATGAACACGCCCTCCCACGGCATGGCCAAAGGGGCTGCGTAGCGCATCATCACGGCCCAGCTGCCGCGCATGGGCGCGCTGGCGGCCACCGCTGCACCCGCTGGCGACACAGGCGCCAGCAACGGCGCGGCCTGCGGGGCAGGCACGGCCTGTACTACGGCGCCATACTGCTCGGGGTGCAAGCCCTGCTCTGCGGAGGTGATGGCCCAGCCATCCGTATGCCGATCCAGGCGCTGCACAGTGGTTTGCCATTGGGTGCGTGCCGATGCTCCGGCGCGCTCTCCCAGGTTCTGCACCAGCCACGCGGCGGGTGATGTCATGCGCGGTGTGCCCACAAAACGCTCCAGCGGCGTGTGCAGCGGGGCAAAGGCGCTGCCGTCAAAGCTGGCCAGGCGGGCATCCCACAAGTCGGCCACGCCGGCCTGCTGCCAGCGCGCCACCTCGGCGCGGAAAGCCGCGTCACGCGCGGTGAAGTACTGCGCGCCATGGTCGCACTGCCACGGGCCGTGGGCGTCTTCGGCGCGCCGTGTGCTCATACGGCCCGATGAGCCCCGGCTTTTGTCGAAAAGATGCACCGTGTGGCCCGCCTGCAGCAGCGCATGTGCGCACGACAAGCCCGAGAGGCCTGCGCCAATGACGGCGACGGGCCGGAGACCAGCGGCACTCATGGCTGCGGATCGGTGCGCTCGTGGGTCACCCAGATCAGTGACTGGGTGTCGATGCCCAAAGCACTGGCGCGTGCAACAAGCTGGGCACGCACGGAGGGCGCGAGCTGCTTGGTGCGCGACAAGATCCAGCAGTAGCTGCGGTCTGGCCCCACCACCAGGGCCCACTGGTAATCCGGATCCAGCGCGGCCACATGGTAGCCGCCGTAAAACGGGCCAAAGAACGACACCTTGAGCGAGGCCGTTTGCACATCGCCCGTAAACAGCGCCTTGCCCAGCGCCTGGCGCCAGTCTTTCTTGGCTGTGTCAAAGCCCCGATTGACCACACGCACACTGCCATCGGCCTGACGCTGGTACATGGCGCTCACGTCCGTCATGCCGCGTTCAAACGAGTGATCCAGGCGCGCCACCTCGTACCAACGCCCTTCGTAGCGGGCCAGGTCAAACGGAGTGACGGCGGAGATGCCGGAGGGCGGGCTGGTGGATGTGCAACCGCTGACGGCCAACAAAACCGTTGCAGAGAAGATCAGCGCGAGCCGACGAACCAAGGGGGAGGAAAACAGCATGTATTACCAATCAGTCGCAAAACAAACCAAATGGTAGCTCATTTGCAAAAATGGCCGTGATCATCAGCCCCCCGCTGTAGTAACCCGGCACACCCCCTCGGGGCGTGAAATGCGCCAGCTCGCCGCCCGATGCGCAGTTCTGGGCTGCCCCATGGTTGCGGACTCAGGTGTCCGACAAAAACCCGTCCACCAGCGCAAATTGCTCTGGCACATTCAGGGCGGGCGCATGGCCGCAACCCGGCACCTCGACCACCTGCAGCAGGCCGCGCATGCCGGGGCCTCGGGTGAGCATCTCTGCCGTGGTTTCGGGCAACACCAGATCTGACTGGGCGCCGCGCAGGCACAGCACAGGGATGTCGAGCGCGTCGTAGTGGTCCCAGATCAGGTAATCGTTGGCATGGTGCGTGAACTGCTGCACCATGGCCGGGTCGTAGTGCGGCGTCACGCGGCCATCGGGCAGGCGGCGGATGGAGGTTTCGGTCAACTGCCGCCACTGGGCATCGCTGAGCCAGCCATAAGGCTGGTACACCTGCCGAAAAAATGCCTCCAACTCCATCACCGTGTCAAACGCAGGCGGCTGGCCCGCATAGGCCTTGATGCGCTCCAGCGCGGCATCGGCCAGGCGGGGGGCGTTGTCGTTAAGCAGCAGGCGCATGATGCGGCCCTTGAGCTGCGGCTCGAAAAGCCCCGACGCGCACACCGTGCCAATCGCGCCGCCCATAGAGGTACCAATCCAGTGCGCCATGTCGATACCCAGCTGATCGAACAGGTCGGCGGCAATGCGCGCATAAAACGACAGCCGGTATTCGTCCCTCGGCTCCCGCGCCCACTGGCTCAGGCCCCGACCAATGGTGTCGGGGCAGATCACGCGATAGCGGCTGCTCAAATGCCGCGCCAGCGCGTCCATGTCACGCCCGGTGCGCGCCAGCCCGTGCCAGGCGATCACCACGGGAGCCTCGGGCGCACCCCATTCGGTGCAATGAATTTCGTAACCGGCGCAGCGGATGTAGCGTGAGGAAGGAAGCATGGTGCTCAGCCTTTTGAAACAGAAACGGGGTGGCTGCGTGCCTATGCGGCTGGTTCTAATCAGACGCCAACAGCACCAAGGCCACCTGGGGCCGATCGCGTCAAGGAGCCACCTGCCTCACGCCCAGCTGGTGGGCATTGATCAGGCCTGTGAGCGTGTCGCGTGCAAAGGAGGCAACGCGCAAAATTTTATGCATCAACGCGTCAGCGCTAGCCCGCAGCATCGCCCACGGCGCCACTTGGACAATGACGTTCTCATCCGCCCGGATGGGCGGTGCAGTCCCCGCACCGGAATCAAGGGCCAAGGCTGCCAAGCAGATGGCGGCGCATCGCTTCCATCGTGTTGGCATCGCAGCAGACTCCAGTGCGGGGCGCGTGACACAGGCGCTCAGTTGGGAACGCTGAGCGACGTGCCGGCAAAGCCAATCTGGTTCGCAGCTGCAGGCGCCGCCACAAACGGCGGCACGTTGGCAGCCGTGATGGCCGGGGCAGCACCTGCCACACCGCCGCGCGGCGTGGTGCGCACCACCTGGCTCGCGGGCAAGGCGGCACCCGACTTCAGGTGGGCATACATCGCATCCATCGCCTGGTTGAAGTAGGGGTGCAAGGGCACAAAGCGGGTGTCAAAACCGCCGAACGGCAGAAAGGTGTCGAAATGCTGGCCGTTTGTCACCTCGATATAGCGCAGCTTGCTGGCGGCACCTTCCACCACCTTGTTGTAGGCGGCGTAGGCGCGCGAGTTGTTGTTCACCGGCACCAGGGCATCGCTGCGGCCGCTGACGATGATGGTGGGCTTGCCGCGCAGGTTGCCGTTCAGCACCACCTCGGCAATGCCCGCCCGCACCGCGTCGCTCTGTGCCTTGGTGGGTGTGGATGCGGCCGTCAGGCTCGCGCCGCTGACCGGGTCAGATCCCGTGACCAGCGCACGCTGGCACAAGGCGTTGTCCAGGCCAAAGTCCGCCACGCCGGTGGATGGCGACACGGCAAACTGCCACGCCTTCGCCCCGCCCACCGAGTCGTTGTAAACCACCGTCGCAGGTGTGCCGTTGGCGGTGCCATTGGCCGTGGCAAAGCTCTGCGCCAGCGTTGCAGGCGCCACCGCCACCGGCACGCCTGTGGCGTTCACCGCCGCAAAGCTGGTGTTGCACACATTGGCCTCGACGGGGAATCGCCCGTAGCTCACCGGGTACATGGCCGACAGAATGGGTCCGTTGCCCAGGGCATAGTGGGCGTTGTGCATCTGGTCGTTGTCGGGCGTCCAGCCATAAGCGCGCAATTTGTTCAGCGCATCCAGCGACCGCGCAGCCGTGTCGGCACCACTGACCAGCCCCTTGGCTGCGAGGCCATCGCAGCGTGCCGCGGCCCGCGCCGTCATGCCCACCAGCTGGATGTAGTTGAAGATGGACGTCTCGCTCATGGCCGCATCCGTGGCCAGCGCAGCGCAGGGCTGGTAGATGTTGCCGTAGGTCGTGAAGTCCGCCAGCGTCTTGCCGTAACCGGTGACGGCGGCGCCGCCAAACTGGATGCCATAGCCGCTGGTGGTTGGCATTTCAGTGACGGGCTCGGAGGCCACCACGCCATCAATCAGCCCACCGCTGTCTTTTTCGGCCGCACCCAGCGAAGCAGCACCGCCGTTGGATGCAGAGCCGGCAATCACGATGGTGTTTTCCGGCGTGAACGGCACCGGATTGGCGGCCGTGCCATAGCGGTCGTTCAGCACAAACATGGCATAGCGCCCGGCCGCCAGCGTGTCGTTGCCCCAGTCTTTTTCGGGGTTCTGCTGCGAGTGCACCTGCTTGATGGCCAGGCGGTTCGGGAACAGCGCGTTGTAGGCGGTGCGCGCTGCATCGGTGATGTTGGCGGCAAAGAAATTGAGGGAGCCTGCGGCCGTGCGGGTGGCGCGCGTGCCATCAATTTTGTGCACGGTGTCGTCCATCATGTCGTACAGGCCAACGCCCTTGCCGGCATCGGTCAGGGCCACGGCACAGCCCTTTTTCAGGCCCCACTCGCCGGCCGTGCCGATGGCGCCATACACCCCGCGCGATCCCGACGAGGCGCCCAGTACCACGCAGGGGTTGGCCTGGTTGAAGCTGTCGGGCACCTGCACCGCAATCACCGTCCGCTTGCGGCCCGAGCCGTCGTCGAGCACCGCCACGTATTCGCGGCCCGGAATCAGCCCCTCGCCGGTCGTGACTGCGCCTGCAGCCGTGACATTGGGGCCATACAGGCTGCCGTAGCCCCCATTGACTGAGTAATCCAGAATGCCGCGGTAGTTGGAATACAGCGCATTGCGGCGCAGCTCTGCCGCTGTGGGGTTGGCGGGATCGGCATAGGCCGGCGTGGCGGCGCCCAGCCCGGTTTTGCCGATGCCACCAGTCAGCAAGTCCTGCGTGGCGGTGGTGTCCCCTTTGCCCGCCGTTGTGGCCGGGTAGACCGTGGCGCTCACCGGTGTGATGCCGGCCGGAAGGTCATTGGTCGGGTTGGATGAGCCCCCGCATGCGGCCATCACAGCCCCTGCCAACGCAGTCATGGCCACCTTCAGGGCGCGGTTGTCGTGCAGATTCACTTTCATGTTGTCTCCTTTTTCACTGACACAAAAACGCGCTCAGGCTTGGGCGCGCACAGATCGCAGACGTCCAACGACGCCGGAGGGAAAGTAATAAACCGAAAGCACAAACAGCACGCCCAGCCACAGCAGCCAGCGGTCTGGCGAGAGCAGCGCCGACAGCCATGGCAGGCCAGTGGTGGCCTCATGCCCCAGGCGCAACAAATCTTGCAGGTAGCTTTGCGCCACCACAAACAGCACAGCACCAATGACCGAGCCGTAAATCGTGCCCATGCCGCCAATCACCACGATGAGCAGGCAATCCATCATGATTTCAAAGCTCAGTGAGGTGTCGGGCCCGTTGTAGCGCAGCCAGAGTGCCAGCATGGCACCCGCCAGCGTGGCAAACAGTGCCGACAGCACGCTCGATGTGGTGCGGTACACCACTACGCGGTAGCCAATCGCCTCGGTGCGGAACTCGTTTTCGCGGATGGCCTGCAGCACGCGGCCGAAGGGCGAATTGACGATGCGCAGCAGTGCCAGCACCAATACCACCGCCGTGACGAACAGCAGGTAGTAGCAGATGAGTCGACCGTCGAGGGTCACACCCAGGAACGGATCGTCAAACGGCTCAAAGCTGGGCGACAGCACCTCGGGCACCTTGAAGGTGAGGCCGTCCTCGCCGCCGGTGATGTCCGACAGCTGCGAGGCCAGCGTCTGGAACGCCGCCGCCACGGCCAGCGTGATCATGGCGAAGAAGATGGCCCGCACCCGCAGCGAAAACAGCCCCACCGCCAGCGACAGCAACAGCGACAACAGCAGCGCACCGCCAATACCCACGCCCAGCGCAGCCCAGGTGGGCCCCATGCGCGTGGTGGCCACAGCAATGCCGTAGGCACCAATGCCAAAGAACATGGTGTGCGCAAAACTCACGATGCCGGTGTAGCCCAGCAACAGATCGAAGCTGGCCACCAGCACCACGAAGACCAGCACCTTGGCCGCCACATTGAGCGCCTTGACGCCGGGAAACAGAAACGGAGCAAACGCCAGGCCCACAAAAATGGCCACGAGAATGCCCGCCAGCACCTTGCTGCGCGGGTAGTCGCCTGAGAGAAGTCGTTGGAACATGGATATGTTTCCGATATTCATGCTGTTCACGGATCACTGCGCCCGCAACTGGCGTGCACGAAGCCAGCGGCCGCCGTGCAAGGGCCGCCCCGCCGCACTTGCGGCGTCCCCCTTCCAGGGGGAAGGCGCGAAGCGACTTGTATCTTCCTTTCGACCATCGCGGTAAAGTTTGACGGCCTTTAAGGCAGCCAGACCGGTCCGTGCAGTTTGGTAGCGACTGGGGTTTTCAAGCCCGTCCCTGAGTACAGAACGCACGGCCACCGCGCTGGTCTTCATTGAGCCCGAACGGTTACGCGCGCCACCGTTGAGCGCGCATGTACAAGCATGGGAGTTGAAGATCATGTCTG
>NZ_QOZT01000092.1:0-13336 GCF_003345135.1 Acidovorax sp. BoFeN1 | reverse complement strand
TGGTGCCCAGGATGCTGATGCCGCCCAGGATGCCCAGCCGCGCGTTGGTGGTCTTCTTCGCCATCTCCTGGCCGCCGGGCACGCTCACGGTGACCTCCAGCCCGTGCTGTGTGAGTAGCCTCGGCGCCACCGCGCTGGCCCACCTGCGCACGGCCGACGTGGTGATTGGCGGCGCGCGCACGCTGGCGCTGTTCCGCCACGCACTCAAGCCCGGCACCCTCACCCACGACCTGACAGGACAATTGAAGGCCGTGCCCGGCTGGGTGCGCGCCGCACGCGAGGCCCACCAGTCCTGCGTGGTGCTGGCCACCGGCGACCCGCTGTGCCACGGCATCGCACCCTACCTTGCCCAGCACCTGTGCCTGGACGCGCTGGAGATCCTGCCCAACCTCTCGACCCTGCAACTGGCCTGTGCCCGCGTGGGCCTGGCCTGGCAGGACGCACGCATCGTCTCCGTGCACGCCGCCGACGCAGGCGAGTGGCAGCGCGGTGCCCCACCCTCGCACGGCCTGTACGCGCTGGCCCAGGCCCTGCGCGCCGAGCAGCGCCTGCTGCTGCTGACCAGCCCGGCCAACTGCCCCGACCGCATCGCCCGCCTGCTGCTGGCCGAAGGTCTGGGCAGCGACTTCCACATGGCCGTGGCTGAAGACCTGCTGCAGCCCGACGAACAGGTGCATGCGCAGCTCAGTCCCACCGAGGCGGCCAGCATGCGCTTTGCCGAGCTGAACGTGGTGCTGCTGTGGCGCACCCGGCCGCGACCGCAACCGGTGCGCTTCGGCCTGGCCGACAGCGCCTTCGAGCAGCGCCAGCCCGAGAAAGGCCTGATCACCAAGCAGGAGGTGCGCGCCGTCAGCCTGGCGCGGCTGCAGCTGCACGCCGACAGCGTGGTCTGGGACATCGGCGCCGGCAGCGGTTCGGTGGGCCTGGAGGCCGCCCGCCTGTGCCCGCAGGGCCATGTGTTCGCCATCGAGAAGAACGAGGCCGACCACGCCATCGCCCGGCGCAACCATGCAGCTTTCGGCGTCAGCAACTACACGCTGCAGCACGGCAAGGCGCCCGAGGGCCTGGAGGACTGGCCCGACCCCGACGCAGTGTTCATCGGTGGCTCGGGCGGCGAGCTGGCCGGACTGATCGAGCAGGTGTTGCGGCGCCTGCGGCCCGGCGGCCGGCTGGTGATGAACTTCGTGACACTGGAGAACCTGGCCACCGCCACCCAGGCCCTGCAGCAGCTGAACGCCGACTGGGACGTGCTGCAGCTGCAGGCGGCGCGCAGCCGCCCCATCCTGCACATGCACCGCATGGCGGCCGAGAACCCGGTGTGGCTGGTGTGCGCCGGCGTGGGCCCCATGGGCCACGGCGAACACGGGCCGGTGGTGGCGGCCGAGGAGACGGCGCATGGCTGACGTCACGCCTTCAACCACCCCGCGCATGGGCACCCTGCACGGCATCTCGCTGGGCCCGGGCGACCCCGGCCTGATCACCCGCGCGGCCTGGGCCGCGCTGGAGTGCCGCGACGCCATCTGGGTCTACCCGGTGCGCAGTGGCAAGACGCCCAGCTATGCGCTGGACATCGTGATGCGCGCCGGGCTGCCGTTGCCCGAAACGCACACGCCGCTGCTGTTTCCCATGACCCACGACGGCGAGAAGCTGGCGCGCGCCTGGCTGAAGGCCGCGCAGACCGTGCTGCCCTGGCTGCAGGCCGGGCGCGAGGTGCTGTTCCTGGTCGAGGGCGATGCCTCCACCTACGCCACCTTCGGCCACCTCGCGCGCACCCTGCGCGGGCTGGACGAGCGGGTGCCGGTGCGCACCATCGCAGGAGTCAATTCGTTCACCGCGGCCTGTGCGGATGTGGGCGAACCGTTCGCCGAGCAGGACGACACAGTGGCCATCGTGCCGGCGGCCTACGGCGTGGGCGCGGTCGACCGGCTGCTGCCCGACTTCGACACCCTGGTGCTGATGAAGATCAAGCCGCTGATCGAGGACCTGCTGGACTGGCTGGAGGCGCGCGACCTGCTGGCCGGCGCGCATTTCGTGGAGCGTGTGGGCGCGCTGGACGAGCGCCGGCTGTCCGGCCCCGAACTGCTCACGCTGCGCGGCAGCAAGGTCAGCTACCTCTCGCTGCTGATCGTGAAGAACCCTCATCGCGTGCGCGGCGAGCGCATCAAGGGCTGCCTGAAAAAGAGCGGCCCACCGCCACTGGAGACCACCCCATGAACCCGGACATCACCGCCCCTCCCCGCGTCTGCCTGGTCGCCATCACGAAACACGGCTCTGCCCAGGCGGCCACGCTGGCGCGGCAGCTGCCTCAGGCGTCGCTCTGTGTCGCGGCCAAGTTTGCAGAAGCCACAAGGGGCCTGTCCAACCCGGTGCAGGCGTACGAAGGCGCGTTCAAGGACCAGATCGGGTCGCTCTTCCAGGCCTTCGACCAGATCGTGTTCTTCGTCTCACTGGGTGCGGTGGTGCGGCTGATCGCACCCCACCTGAAGAGCAAGGACGAGGACCCCGGCGTGCTGGTTGTGGATGACGCCGGCCAGTTCGTCATTCCCGTGCTCTCGGGCCACGTGGGCGGCGCCAACGCCATGGCCGAGACCGTGGCCGCGCTGCTGGGCGCCACGGCGGTGCTCACCACCGCGTCGGACGTGGGCAAGACCATCCCGGTCGACATCCTGGGCCGTGAGCTGGGCTGGCAGGTTGAGGCGCCCAAACTCAACATCACCCGCGTCTCGGCCGCGGTGGTCAACGAGGAACCGGTGGCCGTGGTGCAGGAGGCCGGCAGCCCGCACTGGTGGACCCGCCCCACCCCGCTGCCGCCGAACATCCACCGCCACACGCGCCTGGAGGATGTGGATCTGGCCCGCTACCGCGCGGTGCTGTGGATCACCCACCGCCCGGTGGACGACACGCTCTGGCAGACGCTGCACGAGCGGCTGGTGGTGTACCGCCCGCCGCTGCCGGCCGGCAACGACGCCACCACCGAGGCCGCGGCATGAAGGTGGCCCTGGGCATCGGCTGCGACCGCGGCACGCCCCTGGCTACGCTGGCGCGAGCGGTCGACGAAGCCCTGGCCGTGGCCGGCCTTCAGCGCGGACAGGTGACCGGCGTGGGCAGCATCACGCTCAAGGCCGACGAACCCGCGCTGCTGGCGCTGGCCGCGCAGGCCGGCTGGCCGCTGCACTTCTACCCCGCCACCCAGCTGGCCGAGGTGGTGGTGCCCCACCCGTCCGAAACCGTGCGCCGCCACACCGGCACCCCTTCGGTCTCCGAAGCCGCGGCGCTGCTGGCCGCGGGCACCACCGAGGCCTCCGCCCTGTGCGTCGAGAAGCACCGGCTGCGCGGCGGCGACGGGCGCAACGCCACGGTGTCGGTGGCGCGGGTGATGCCGCGCACAGCCATCCCGCCCTGTGTCGCCAACCCCGATCCGGCGCGCCGTTTCACAGCCAGCGAACGCGAAGCCGTGCAGGCGCTGATGCAGGTGCGGCGCGACATGCGCCACTTCACTGCCGGTGCGCAGGTCGCCGAAGACGTGCGGGCCCGCCTGCAATCGGCGCTGCTCGCCGCGCCGTCCGTGGGCCTGATGCAGCCGCTGCGGGTGTTGCGCATCACCGACCCTGTATTGCGCGACCGGCTGGCCGCTGCCGTGGACCAGGAGCGCATGCGCACCGCGCAGGCCCTGGGCCCCCGTGCGGCTGAGTTCCTGGCACTGAGGGTGGAAGGGGTGCGCGAGTGCGCCGAACTGTGGGCGCTGGTGCTGGCGCCAGACGACGGCACGCTGTTCGGTCGCCGCACGCTGGCGAGCGAAATGGCGTGGTGCTCGGCGGGCGCCGCCGTGCAAAACCTCTGGCTGGCCGCGCGCGCCGAACACCTGGGTCTCGGATGGGTGTCGCTGTTCGAACCCGGCGACCTGCACACGCTGCTGGCGCTGCCCGCGGGCGCCGTGCCGCTGGGCCTGTTGTGCATCGGTCCGGTGGATCGCTTCTACGAAACACCCCTGCTCATCCAGCAACAGTGGCGCCAGGCGCGTCCGGTGCCGGCCCTGTTCACCGAGAACAACTGGGCCCCGTCCTGGAACACCGACACCAGCGCCACCACCGAACAACCGCTGCACAGCTGACCGCGGCCTTGCCATTGAACCCCCGCCCGTCCCAAGGAACGACATGACCACAGACACCCCCGTCACTGCCCCGCGCAACGCGGGCACCACCGGCCGCATCAGCCTGGTGGGCATCGGCCCCGGCCATACCGACCACATGACCGCCCGCGCGCGCGCCGCCATCGCCGAGGCCGACGTGGTGGTTGGCTACGTCACCTACATCAAGCTGGTGGCCGACCTGCTGGACGGCAAGGAAGTCGTGCGCAAGGGCATGACCGAAGAGCTGGACCGCGCCGTGCACGCGCTGGCCGCGGCCCGCGCCGGCAAGAAGGTGGCGCTGATCTCGTCGGGCGACGCCGGCGTCTACGGCATGGCCGGCCCGACCTACGAGGTGCTGTTCCAGGCCGGCTGGACGCCGGAGGACCATGTGGCGGTGGAGATCGTGCCCGGCGCGTCGGCCATCAACGCCTGCGCGGCCCTGGTCGGCGCGCCGCTGACGCACGACTTCTGCTCCATCTCGCTGTCCGACCTGCTGACGCCCTGGCCGGTGATCGCCCGGCGCCTGGACGCCGCCGCCGCGGCCGACTTCGTGGTGGCGCTTTACAACCCAAAGAGCGGGCGCCGCACGCGCCAGATCGTCGAGGCGCAGCGCCTGTTCCTGCGCCACCGCCGGGCGGACACGCCGGTGGCGATCGTCAAGAGCGCTTACCGGCGCCGCCAGCACATCGTGCACACCACCCTGGACCAGATGGCCGAACAGGAGATCGGCATGCTCAGCACCGTGCTGATCGGCAACAGCAGCACCTTCCTGCGCGAGGGGCTGATGGTCACCCCGCGCGGTTACGCCAACAAATACGACGTGGACCAGGGCTTCGAGACCCGCGAAGGCGAGAAGGCCGGCCGCTCGCTCTCCAGTGGCCTGCTGGGCTGGATCGAGGGGCTGCGGGCCGAGCACGCAGCCGGCGCGGGACTGGTCGAACTCGCCAGCCGACACCGCCTGCCCGCCGACTACATCGCACAGGTGCTGGCGGCGCCCGATGCACACGCACCGGCCGAGGCCGGCACAGAGGAGACCGAGGCATGAGCAGCACAGAAAAACCCCGCATCGGCGACTACCGCCGGCACCTGCTGGTCTGCACCGGCACGCGCTGCACGCAGGACGGCGCGGCGCAGGTGCTGTTCGACAGCCTGGGCGAGAAGTTCAAGGCCGCCGGGCTGAACGAAGGCGCGCTTCGCGTCAAGCGCAGCCGCGTGAGCTGTTTTGCTGCCTGCAAGGGCGGCCCCATCCTGTGCGTGCAGCCCGACGGCACCTGGTACCACGGCGTGACCCCCGACAACATGGACCGCATCATCGGGCAGCACCTGGTGGGCGGACAGGTAGTCGCCGATCTGGTGTTCCACCAGGGACCGGGGGTCATCGATGGTGAGTGAGACGCCGGCTGCGGGCTCGGTCTGCATCGTTGGCGCCGGGCCGGGACCGGCCGACCTGATGACGCTGCGCGCGCTGAACCGGCTGAAACAGGCCCAAGTGGTGGTGCACGATCGGCTGATCGCCGAGGATGTGCTGGCGCTGATCCCGGCCGCCGCCCGGCGTGTGTACGTGGGCAAGGCGCTGGGACACCACGCGGTCCCGCAGGAAGAGATTCATGACCTGCTGGTGGGGCATGCGCGCCAGGGCCTGCGCGTCGTTCGCCTCAAAGGTGGTGACCCCTATGTGTTCGGACGTGGTGGCGAGGAAGTGCTGGCGCTGCAGGCGGCCGGCATTGCATTCGAGGTGGTGCCCGGTGTGACAGCCGCCAGCGGCTGCTCCGCCGCGGCTGGCATTCCGCTGACTCACCGCCACCTTGCAGCCAGCTGCGTGTTTCTGCCCGGCCATCTGGCGGACGACCAGGCCAGTCACGACTGGCAAGCCCTGGCGGGTGCGGGGCAGACCCGGGTGTTCTACATGGGCGTTCAGCGTCTGGCGCAGATTGCCCAGGCCTTGATCGCCCACGGGCTGCCGCCCGACACACCCGCGGCCATCGTCCAGGACGGTGCCCGACCCACACAGTCCGTTCTGGCCCACCCATTGCGCCGCTTGGTCGAGATCGCTCCCCCCTACGGTCCTCGACCGGGCTTGCTGATCATTGGCGAAACGGTGCGACTGAGCCCGTCATTTGAAGAATGATGCGAGTGTCTGAGTCGACGGCAAGGGCGCTGACTCTCCTTGGAGCTGATCGCTGCTGCCTGGCGCAGCAGACAATTTGGGGATTCGGACACATTTCCGGCAGCCAACGCTAGTGTTGCACTGCTTCTCGAAGTTAGCGGTGTCCCGTGCGTCCCCTACTCAGTGCTTGTCCTGCAGGAGGACCCGGCGTTCGATCCGCAATCGGTTCAGCGTCAGCTGTGTGTGTATCAGCGATCATTGAGTCGTACACCGAAGGTGACGGCAGTCAGCCTCAAACTGCCGCTCGGGTTCTCACATCAGTTGGTCGCTCTTGGCCGAGTGCAGTCTCCCATCTCATAGGTCAAGACCAACTAACGTAAAAATTATTGCCACCAACCAGAGCGAACATGACTAAATGCCTGTGCCTTTGGGTTGAAGAATCGAGACCACCTTCCCCGTGGCCATGCCCTTGAGCAAGGCCACTTCATGGACAAGCACTTGATTGATCGACGCAAGCTTTGACAAGTCCGCACGCGTCTCAGCGAGTTCCTGCCTTAGAGCGCGGTTTACCTCGCGCTCATGAACCAGTGCGTCATGCTTGGCGTCGCGCTGGGCGCGCGTCGCCTTGCCCACCAGGCCTCGAATTTTCTCGGCGAGGTCAGGGTATGTGTTGTGAATCAGTCCAGGGGTGACTTCAGCCAACTTGGCAACCGCAGAGATGGACAGCTTGCCTTGGTCAGCCTGCAATTGCACAATGGCCCGTTGAATTTCATCAACAGTTTTCTTTCGACTACGAGCCTTGGGATCATTCATTTGAAGCTCCGCTCAAATTTGACGCACACGACGCTTGTGGGAGCACCCCGAGATCCACCATAACCTGGCGCGCCCATTGAACGTCACGCTCAGCGCGTTGCTTGACCGCTGGTCCCGCATCGTCAATGGCCAGCAATTCGTTTTGTTGGTCATAGATACCTCTCCAGACGTCCGCAAACGACTGATCAATCACACCGTTCTTACATCCCACACATCGGGTTGTTTCATACAATCCCGCGCCTCCACATCCTTTTTCCTGGGCCAAGCACCACCCGTGGCCGGTAGCACGGATGTGAACTTGAGGCGCCGTCTCCGCCAACAATGCCGTGCGACTTTTCAAGGCAATCGCGCGCACCTTTTTGATTTCGTGCCCGGCTCCGCCGCTCAAAGGCTGATCCCCAAGCCAAGACTCAATCAAGTCCACCTTGAAGTTGGTCATCTCCTCCAGAACTTCATCGAACAGCGATGCATCCTGCATTGGGTTGGACGCATACAACTGGGTCATGCTCATGCTGGAATGTTTGAACTGCCATTTGAGGAATACAAGCGAGGAGCGCCCCATGCGCGACTCCACAATATTGCGCGCGTAAGTTTTACGGCATTGGTGCGGTGCCAACTGCCAGTCCGTTCCGGCAGCCATGGCCAATCGTCGGAATGAGACCTTTGATCCACCATTGGATAGCGCATCAACGTGGTATCCAGCCGATTCACTCTGACCAGACATGCTGGTGCATAGAAAAAGCTTTCTGACGTCTCGCTTTGCCTTTGCCAATCGCAGCATCCGATTCGTCAAATCCTGAGGTGTTGGATTGCACTCCAGTTCCGCAACTTCAAGAGCCATCTTTTCTTGAAGCGGCTTTGCATAGCGGTTCATCAGATCCAAGACTTTGACTGTGAGTTCGGGGATCAAGAATTCGACCTTGCCTTTTCCTGTCTTATGCTCGGTGGTAGCGACCCAGTGGAATTGAACGCCGTCTCGCACTTCGCTTCGCCATGACCCAGACTCGACCCCAATCGCCTCCTCATTGCGCATGCCACTGGTTATCGACAGGACGTAAAGTGCAGCATCCCGAATGCGGATCAACGCAGGATTTCTAAACCCCAACCTCCCGGCATCGCGCTCGTTCAGAATTTCCGGTGCCGCTGCAAGAACCTCTTCACAATAGTTGAACACCTTGGCCTGAACATCAGCAGGAATGATGGGCGTTTTCCCGGTTTCAGTTCGCCCAAATTGGTTTCCGGGTTGCTTTGCCAATCCGCTGACCCGCCACAGTGAGCTCTCGCCCCATGGACATGCAGCAAGCGGAGACGAAGTCTCGTTGCGAAACACCCATAAGAAGTCCAGGATGCGCAAGCTGTCGTAGACGCTATGCGCATTGCGGGTCAGGCGGGCTTTGGTGTGATGGACGTAGTTCGCGACGTGTATGGGTCTGACCTGGTCGAATCTCTTAATGTTCAACGCAGTCAGCCAACGCATCATCGGAATCGCGGATGCGATGGCAGTCTGGCAGATGCCCATTGCCACCGGAGGCTTGGAGCCTGGCAGGCCTCGCTTGAACCATACATACAGAACAACCTTGCAGTCGTCGACCAACTCTTGCGAGCAGTCCTCAGGCCAGGGAATGTATTTCTGACCATCGGCCACATTGGATTGCTCAAAGTAGGGCCTGAAGTCCCACACCGGATCACCAAATCGGGACAGAACGTGGTTGCTGCCGTCCATGTCAGCCACCGCACTGACCACGATATTGGATCTCTCGGATTCCGACAGCCCTTTGGATGAAGCGGGCTGGGCAGCCAAGAGGTCGTAGGCCTTTGGCGGCTGCAATGCAATCGCGTTACCGGCCATAGCGTGCCTCTCGACTCAGTTGCGACTGGCGCATGCGTATCGCCCAGAAGGAATGGGGATTTTTCTCGGCAAGCGCCTTGGCTTGCGCCACCATTTTCGGGATGAAGTTGTCGTATGCAATTTGGTCGATTCTTGCAATGAGGTCCTGATGGTGAAGGCGCCACTCACTCCACTCGTCCGTGGCGTAGTAGCCTACCTCCGACATCAGGAAGCGCTGAAAACTGAAGAGCCGGTGCAGATCCTTGACCGTCCCCACAATGGCATAGCTCGGACACCCTAGGCAATGCGTGAACTCCGCGCAATGTGTTGAGCCGTCCTTCGGAGCGAGCGCGCCTTGCAAGCTGTCCTTGCAACTACCCGTGGGGGTGGGCACGAGGTCGTGCCCCCTGAGTTTGCCTGGCAACGCCTCGCCAATGAATTTGGCACCCTCGGCCTTGGTGCGCTCATCAAGGTGCAAGTAGTGGTTGTCTGCGACCTGGGGGGAATGGCCCATCACTGCGGACACGGCAAGCAGGTCGCCATCGCTGAGCTTCCATAGACGGTTTTCCATGGTCTTTCGTAGGCGTCCAAGTGTGACTCGCAACACTGAGCCGTCATCGGCGAACAACCCGTGGCGGTGAACTATTGCTTTGGTATTTTCGTGAACGCGGCCCATATTCAGACAAAGTGTTTGCCCCTTGAGGTCACCGCGTTGTGATGAGCGGTAGAGCCAAACACGATCTTTGATGCCGTCTGGTGCCTCGGCGACGAGGTTCTGCGTCATTCCCAGCACCATTTTTAGCACCGCGACGCCATCCATGGGGATCGACGCTGCAAGGTCGTGGATATGAGTTTGCCGCAGTGACGTTAATTGCGCACCTTTTCCTCTGCGCTTGAAAGTTCTGACCAGCATCAAGTTGGGCATAAAGGGGTGTGGACCCAAGCAATCCCGCTTCATTTCAAGGAGCGGAGTGGTGTTGATGCCCGAACGCATGCCAACAATGAGCATCAGAACCACAAGCGCCTCTGAGTCCAAACCGCTGAACCCCCCGTGGTGAATGGCAATAAGATCTAGCTTGAGCGCCGCGGCCAAACGCTCCATTTCAGATTGACTTAGTGGAGTTTCACCTCGCGTCGTCGCCCCATTCATTGGGAACGGATTGGCAGGTAGCAAAACATCATGGGATTGGTCAATGAAGCCGTAGTCCATGAGTCCAACCAACACCGACTTGAAGGCAGAGTAATAGTTCTTGGCAGTGGAGCCGTTCGGGTATTTGAGCCTGAGCCAAGCGATATAGCGAACGACATCTGTCGCTGTCATATCTGATGGACGCGACGGCACGATGCCCCCTTGATTGCCTGTGAGGTAGGGCAGAAAGACTTTCATCCCGTTGGCCGCGAAGCTCACAATGCTGGCCACCGAATAGTTGCCGCTGTGGAGTCGCGCCTTCAAGACAGTCGCTGCCGCCCAAACCCAGTCGTCAAAGCCATGTCCCAACCATGGACGCAAGTCAATGATGTTGTGGTTTCGCGGATTGGGAGGCAGCGCGACGATCGCGCCGGATGCATCAGAATCCGCCGCAAGGTCGATTGTGATTGCAGGTGTCTTGGCCTTGTAGTCCTTGGCGCGGGCCATCAATGACTCCCCATCGCTATGGAATCCTCGCCACCGTTGGCGAACAGCATGTCCATTTCGTCTTCATGGGCCAAAACGATCTGTGCGTCCAACTGATTGATTAGATGCAGGTAGATCGCTGTGGTTTGCACGTCAGAGTGTCCCATGCGGTCGCGAACATACAGCAGCGGCTCACCCTGGAAGTCAGCGCTCTTGCGCAGTGCCGACAGCGTGTAGGTTCCATAGGTGTGCCGCAGCATGTGCGCCCGCACCGGAAAGCCAACTTCCTTTTCGATGGCTTTCATCGCATCCACAATGGCCCCTTTCGAGAACTCTGTTCCAAGCTCTGTCAGAACAAGTGCTGCAGGGGCGTTCCCGGCTCTTTGCTGCCGGACTTCTCGCTGGTGCAGCGAATAGGCCCACATGTCTTCCATGAGAGACCAAGGCACGTCCACGCTTCTGGGCTTGCCATACTTGATGTGCATGTCAGCGGGCTCCAGAGTGACGCGGATCATCTGCCCAGGTGTCAGCCCTTTTCGGGCTCTCGGATTGAAGACGTAGGCTAGAGGAAACGTGCGCGCTTCGCAGGATCGCATCCCGGTGCGAACCATCAGGTTGAACAACAGCGCATGGCTTGGGTCAAGCCTCGCGCCAAGGCATTGCCTAACCTGCTCTTTGGTCAGGAATTTGATCGTTGCCTTGCGCTCGCGCGCCATCACCGTCGGTTTTGAAACGACGCCGCCCGCGCGATCCACATGGGCAAGAAAGCCCTGATGCGATGGCGTGCGAACATCGCGCACGCCAAACGGTAGGTAAGTGATGTGCCCCTGGCGTTTGCACCAATCGTAAAACCGGACCACCAGATTCAACCGCTTGTTCACAGTGTTGGGATTCAAGCCCAGCTCTCCGAGCGACCAGTCGCGATACCTTGCCACAACGCTGAGTCCGTGCGGCTTTGGGTCTTCATCCCAGGCCAGGCCGTTGGCAGACAAGAACGCAAAGTAGTCATAAAGCCTGCGGCCATATGCTTCCCATGTGAGCTTGCTTTCAATGCTTCCTTGGGTGACCAAGGCGTGCCACAGGAACGATTGTGCTGGTTCCAAAGGCCAGCCGTCATCGGCCAGCAGCAATGGGAAGCCCTCAAACGATCGGCCTTCAACCATGAGATCAGCCGTGGCCAAGACAAGCCTCATAGACCCATGTCTTTCAGAAGCTTTGCGGCCGCCTTGAAGTTGAGGCCATAGATGTGCATGACCAAATCAACGGCACCGCCGCCGCCACAGTCCATACGCACATCCCAAAACTTTGGCCCAGTGCACAAGAACTCCCAATCATGTCCGGCAACATGGACGTGCCATCGAGTGGTCAGATGACTTGATCTTGGGTGGAACGAGAGATCTTCTTTGACGTGTTCCGCCAGCAGGCGAAGCACATGGATTGAATCCAGCTCCCGCCATCGTCCCAGCTCCGAGTTATCCACAGATCTCATTGCGCTCCATTTCCTCCCCCAAACCCCCACCTGCTACTCGTCTCAAAGAGACGATGAATCCAAATACCAGGGGTCCGGAAGACATGATGCATCCTACTAACAAACCTGATCCGTAAGATCGTTGTTGCTCAACACGACAAGCGGGCGCCCCGCCAGCGCCGGCCGAAACACGGTTTCGCAGGTTGCGTAGAAGTTGTTTCCATCCACCAGCGCGAACATGGGTCAGGCCCGAAAACGCTTGATCGTCGCTGTGACTACGCCCCAGATTTCCACGATCTGGCCATCCTTGGGAACGATTTCTGGATAGGTCGGATTGGCCGGTTTGAGCTTCATGCGGCCGTGTTTGAGCCATAGGGTCTTGCAAGTGAATTCACCATCCACAACGGCCAGAACTACATCGGTATGAGTCGGTTTAAGGGCGCGATTTACCACCAGTAGATCCCCATCAAAAATTCCCACCTCGCGCATGGAATCGCCGCGCAGCCGCACGATAAACGTGGCCTGGGGGTGGGTCACAAGGATGGTCGTCAAGTCCAGCCGCTCGACCGCGAAGTCTTCTGCGGGCGATGGGAAACCCGCACGCACAGTGTCCCCCGCCACCGGCAAAACCAGTGGCTCAGGGCCGCATAAGATCGGCCTCCATGGTGTAATACTGTACATTTGCACAGTATAAATTACAGACGCCGATCGCTACCCCGTCGGCTCAATTCCGATGGACTTGCTTGCCCGTTTCGCGGGCGCGAAAATCAGTCATGTGCAACCGCTACACGCCCCCTGCCCTGCTGGATATAGAACGTGAGTGGGCGGTCGGCAGGCCCAATCCGATGCGCTGGTGGGATGAGGTTCTTTTCCCACGCGGAACAGGCCCGTTCATTCGCCGGTCGCGAGAGTCGGTGGGCTACGAGCGCGAGCTAGTAGCCGGACAATGGGGACTGATCCCCTGGTTCGCAAAGGAACCCAAGCTCAAGTACCCGACGAACAATGCGCGCAGCGAAGAACTGGCAGACAAGGCCAGCTACAAGCACCCTTGGGCTCGGGGCCAGCGCTGCATCATCCCCGCCAGCGACTTTGATGAACCCAATTGGGAAACCGGGCGCAATGTCTGGTGGCGGTTCAAACGGGTCGATGGTGCGCCATGGAGTCTTGCCGGGCTATGGAACGTCTGGACGGACAAGGCTACAGGCGAGACGCATGAGAGCTACACGATGTTGACCATCAACTCGGATCAGGGGTCTCCTCGTTTTCAGTGCAATAAGTGACGGTACGAAAAGCTAGCACTGGCGCGGAGGTGGTGTTGGTAGATCGTTGATTTCATTGACTTTCCTGTTCACTTTCAAATCTGCGATTCGTGGCGT
>NZ_QOZT01000091.1:0-14348 GCF_003345135.1 Acidovorax sp. BoFeN1 | reverse complement strand
GTTGAAGCGGGGGAAGGCATGGGCCAGCGCGGTGTAGGCAGCGCGTTCGGCATCGGTGTGGGCCGGGGGCAGGGCAACCGTCAGTTCCAGATACAGATCCCCGGGCGTGGCGGCCGGAATGCCCCGGCCCTTCAGGCGCAGCTTGCGTGCGGTTTTCCAGTGCGCAGGCACGGTCACCTCCAAGGCGCCTGCCGGGGTCTGCACCTCGACGACGGCGCCCAGTTCGGCCTCCCACGGGGCCACGGCCACGGGTTGGTACACATCGCGGTCGATGGCGCGCCAGCGGGCGTCGGGCTTGAATTGCACCTCCAGGAACAAGTCACCCGCAGGGGCGCCGCCCGTGCCCGGGCTGCCCTGACCCGACAGGCGGATGAGCTGGCCTTCGCGCACGCCCTTGGGGATCTTGACCTGCAGGCTGCGTTGTTCGTGCACCATATGCCCCGCATCGTCCAGCCGGGCACCGCGCAGTGCCAGGGTGCGCTCGGCGCCCTGGTAGGCGTCCAGCAGATCAAGCTCTATCTTGGCGTGGTGGTCGATGCCGCGCGTGGGCGGCGGTGTGCCACCCCACTCGGCATCCGGTGGCGCCTGGCGGTGCTGGCCCGTAGCGCGGTGCGCGCGCTGCGCGCGCGCCTGGCGGCCAAACAGTTGCTCAAAAAAGTCGCTGAATTCGCCGTCGGTTCCACCGGCTGCGCCGGCCCCGTCGGAGAACTCGAAGCCCGCGTCCCAGTTGGGCGGGGGGCGAAAGTCCTGCCCCGGGCGGTGTGGTGCCTGGTGGCCCAGGGCGTCGTAAGCCTCGCGCTTTTCGGGGTCGGAGAGCACGGCGTTGGCCTCGTTGATCTCGACCATGCGCGCCATGGCATCGGCTTCCTTGCTCACGTCGGGGTGGTATTTGCGCGCCAGCTTGCGGTAGGCCTTCTTGATGTCATCGGCGGTGGCCGTTTTGCTGACACCCAGCACCTGGTAGTAGTCCTTGAATTCCATGTGGCGTTTCCTTCGCGGTGGGGCAGCGCGGGGCAGCTGTTGGGGCTGACTGTATGCCGCAGCCTGCCGCCACGGCAACCCGGCCCGTACGGAGCGCGGATGGATGGATTAAAACGCTATGAAAAACATAGCTATTGCAGCTTGCTACGCAAGGGCTAGTGGCATTTTTGTTTCAAATTTTGCCCGACGGGTGGCAAAAAAGGCTTTCACGTTGCGCACATTGGCGTCGTCGGTAAACAGGCGCTGCGACAGTGCCAGATAGCCTGGCATGTCGCGGGTGTGCACCACCAGCATGAAATCCGGACCCGGCGACACGCGCCAGCACTGCTGCACGCAGTCTTCGGCCACGGCACGGGCCTCAAAGCCGTCCAGCCATTCGGCGCCCTGGCGGTCCAGCGTCACTTCCACAATGGCCGACAGCCCGTGGCCCTGCAGCGCCGCCAACCGGTCGGGCTGCAGCAGGGCCACCTGGCGCTCGATCAGGCCGTCGGTGTGCAGGCGCTTGATGCGCCGCAGACATGTGGGCGCAGACACATGCACCCGTTGCGCCAGCGCCTGGTTGCTTTGCGCGGCATCGCGCTGCAGCAGGTCGAGCAGCTGCAGGTCGATGGCATCGAGTGTTGTTAATTCCATAAATTGCGAGTTTATGAAATTTTCAGTCGCTTCTATGAATTAGTGAAATATTCAATCACATAGCATCGAATATTGATTGAAAATTAAATATTGCACACCATACCATCGCAGCATATTCACAGGAGCTTTCCTATGTGCGGCATCGTCGGCGCAGTTTCATCGCGCAACATCGTTCCCATCCTTGTCCAGGGCCTGCAGCGGCTGGAGTACCGCGGCTATGACTCTTGTGGCGTGGCGGTGCATGCGGCCAGCCTGAATGCATCGTCGCCTGCGGGGCTGCAGCGCGCGCGCAGCACGGCCCGTGTGGCCGAGTTGCTGGAGCAGGTGCAGACCGACCACCTTGAAGGCGCCACCGGCATCGCGCACACCCGCTGGGCCACGCACGGCGCGCCGGCCGTGCACAACGCACATCCCCATTTCAGTCACGGCACCGGTGCAGATGCCCCTGCCGGCACGCCCGGGCGCGTGGCGGTGGTGCACAACGGCATCATCGAAAACCACGAAGAGTTGCGCGCAGCACTGCAGGCGCGCGGCTATGTGTTTGCCAGCCAGACCGACACCGAAGTCATTGCGCACCTGGTGGACAGTCACTACAACGGCGATCTTTTCGACGCGGTGCGTGCCACTGTGGCCGAACTGCGTGGCGCCTACGCCATCGCCGTCATCCACAAGGACGAACCCCACCGCGTGGTGGGCGCACGCGCAGGCTCGCCGCTCATCCTGGGCGTAGGCAAAGACGGCTCCGAGCACTTCCTGGCCAGCGACGCCATGGCCCTGGCGGGCGTGACCGATCAGATCGTTTACCTGGAAGAGGGTGACCTGGTGGATCTGCAACTGGGCCGCTACTGGATTGTCGGCAAGGGGCGCGAAAGCCTCACCCCGGCCCAGCGCCCTGTGCGCACCGTGCTGGCCCACAGCGGCGCGGCCGAGCTGGGGCCGTATCGCCACTACATGCAAAAGGAAATCTTCGAGCAGCCGCGCGCCATTGCCGACACGCTCGAAGGCGTGGAAGGCATCGTGCCTGAGCTGTTTGACGGCGCAGGCCTGCACGGTGAGCCCGGCGCGGCCGCGTGGCGCGTGTTCAAGGAGATCGACAGCGTGCTCATCCTGGCCTGCGGCACCAGCTATTACAGCGGCTGCGCGGCCAAATACTGGCTCGAGGAAATCGCCGGCATCCCCACCCAGGTGGAAGTGGCCAGCGAATACCGCTACCGCACCAGCGTGCCCAACCCGCGCAGCTTGGTGGTCACCATCAGCCAATCGGGCGAAACGGCCGACACCCTGGCTGCGTTGCGCCATGCCCAGTCTTTGGGCATGCAGCACACCTTGACCATCTGCAATGTGGCCACCAGTGCCATGGTGCGCGAATGCAAGCTGGCCTATGTCACGCGCGCGGGCGTCGAGATCGGCGTGGCCAGCACCAAGGCCTTCACCACCCAGCTCGCCGGCCTGTTTTTGCTGACGCTGGCGCTGGCCCAGTCCCGGGGGCGTCTCA
Organism: Acidovorax sp. BoFeN1; assembly: GCF_003345135.1. Lineage (NCBI taxonomy): Bacteria > Pseudomonadati > Pseudomonadota > Betaproteobacteria > Burkholderiales > Comamonadaceae > Acidovorax > Acidovorax sp. BoFeN1. The sequence goes on along the minus strand of NZ_QOZT01000091.1, from coordinate 11,239 downwards.
CGGCAGAGCAGGAAGCCGCTCACATCAAAGCCATGCGCCACCTGCCTGTGGCGCTGCAAGCCGTGCTGGCGCTGGAGCCGCAGGTCATCAGCTGGGCACAAGACTTTGCCCGCATGGAAAACGCACTGTTTCTGGGCCGGGGCTTGCACTACCCCATTGCGCTCGAAGGCGCGCTCAAGCTCAAGGAAATCAGCTACATCCACGCCGAGGCCTACCCGGCTGGCGAACTCAAGCACGGCCCGCTGGCCCTGGTGACCAGCAGCATGCCCGTGGTGACGGTGGCGCCCAACGACGCGTTGCTCGAAAAACTCAAGAGCAACATGCAGGAAGTGCGCGCGCGCGGCGGGGTGCTGTATGTGCTGGCCGACGCCGACACCCGCATCGAAAGCAGCGAAGGCATTCACGTCATCCGCATGCCCGAAAACTATGGCCAGCTCAGCCCACTGCTGCACGTGGTGCCGCTGCAGCTGCTGGCTTATCACACAGCCTGCGCTCGTGGCACCGATGTGGACAAGCCGCGCAACCTGGCCAAGAGCGTCACGGTCGAATGACCGGCGCGCGCCTGGGGCGTTGTTTGTGTGCTGGCTGATGAATGTGGCCCGCACTCCAGGGCCGACGGCGTGAACTGAGGATGGGAGGGCTCGGGTCCGTGGCTCGACCCTGTCCCAAAGACTGCTTTTGTACGAGGCCGAGGACTCCTCAGGGTCGATCTCGGTCGCTGCTGGTCGCGCCCGCTGGTCATGGTCAAGTTCACAGAGCTGTCATCCAGCCAGCTGCAATGGCGCCGGTCCAGTGCCCATTCATAGAAGCAGTGGTGACGGTGCCTGCGGCCAAGCGCCGGCCGAGGGGCCGCAGAATGACGTGTCCAATAGGCACTGCCGACCCAACAAGGTCTGTCGTTGGGACAGGCTGAATGCGCCTCAGCGCGTGGCAATAATGGCGTCCAACCGAGTGACTATCAAGTGTCGGTTGCGCGCTCACAAACCACCAGCCCGAGCTCGCGATGGCTCTACACGGTGCCGCACGCCCCATGAAGAGCCACATCGTTAGGCCTGGTCAATGCACGCTGAAGTCGATCACGATCACGCCTGGTTCGCGCTGTCGGTATTCCACGCCGACACGGTCGCCGTAGCGCTGCGCAAGCTGCGACAACAGCGGTAAGGGGTCGTGGTCGTTGACAAATCGCATGGTCTCGCCCGGCTGGAGGCTGTCCAGGGCGCCGAATATGGCGGCGTGCCGGAATCTTTTAGCCACGCCGCGGGCGTCGAACGGGTAGATAGCGTCGGGTGACAGGTGTGCGTGAGGTTGTGACATGACGGTTCCTTTGATCAAAGTTGAAGGGGCCCAACGCAAGGCGTCAGGTTGTGGGGGATTGGTGGTCCGCTGGCGCGGCAGGTCTTGTTTGCAATGCGCTCACACGCTGGGCGTTACCTTGGTCGTGGGTTTTCGAAGGCTTTTGGGCGCCGTCACCAGAGAAATCCCGGGCGACGTGGCACGCCCCGTTGTCGGCACCAACACGGGCCCTACGATGTCGGCCAGAGTCATCCCGTCGAGTTCCCTGAAGTAGGAGCCTAAGGCGGCGTTGAACAAGCCCTTTAAGCGGCAGGTCGGAGACAGCGTGCACTGGTTGGAAACGGGGTCGAAGCATTCGACCAGGCGGAAATCGGTCTCCGAGGCACGCACCACGTCGCCGATGCGCAGTTGGCTCGGGTCCTTCTGAAGGCGCAGTCCACCGCCACGGCCACGGATGGTTTCCAGCACACCCTGGCGGCCCAGGTCCGTGACGATCTTCATCAGGTGGTTCCTGGATACCCCATGGTGTTCGGCCAGCTCGCTGATTGTCACCAGCTGATGCGGGCGGGCAGCGCAATACATCAGCACGCGCAGGGTGTAGTCGGTGTATTCGGCAAGTCGCATGGATACCCCTAAAGAGGTAATTAGTATATTTCTTTAAAAGATGGTTTGGATATAAGATTCATTTCGAGTGCTTCTTATAAGCACTTTGCAGTGACCTATTAGTCCTGCATCGCCCACCACACCATGTCCGTCCTGTCCTTGCACGCCTCGCCACCTGAACGCACCACAGCGGCACAGCCTCTGAGCAGGTCGCTGCTGAGTTTGGCATTCAGGCCCTTTGACCTGGTGGCTGTGATGTTTGCCCTGCTCGCGACTCCCTTTTGGGCGGCGGCAACGGTTGGGTCGGTCGCGTTTGCGATCTACCTCTTTATCTACACCCCCCGGTTGCACAAGCCGCTTTTCATTGGCAAGGACGTCTGAATCCTTTCTTTCCTCCCGTTCCGATTTTTCAACCCATTCCTCTTCTCCCAACTCAGGACACGTTCATGAACACCACTACCAATCCCGCCCCCACCGTGGACCTGCGCACCATCGCTCCGCATGAACGTCACTCGCTGGTGTTCACCACCTTCATGGCGCTACCGCCCGGCGCGGCCATGGAACTCATCAACGACCACAACCCTCTGCCGCTGCGCGGGCAGTTCGACAGCGGCCTCTATGGCGCGTTCAACTGGGCCGCGCTGGAAAACGGCCCCGAGCAATGGCGTGTCGAGATCACCAAACCCGCCAGCAGCAAGCCCGTGCACGGAGTGGACTCCTGCTGCGGATCCTGCGGCGGCTGACCGGGAGCCATTGCCATGACCTTCGTGGTCACTGAAGCCTGCATCAGCTGCAAATACACGGACTGCGTCGACGTCTGCCCGGTCGACGCGTTTCGCGAAGGACCGAACTTTCTGGTGATTGACCCCAACGAATGCATCGACTGCGCGGTCTGTGTCCCGGAATGTCCGGTCGCGGCGATCTACGCCGAAGAAGACGTGCCCAGCGACCAGCGCGACTTCACGCTGCTCAACGCCGAACTGGCCCGGCAGTGGAAGCCGATCACCCGGACCAAGCCCGCGCTGCCAGATGCCGACGCGTGGAGCAAGGTTCATGACAAGCTCGGAGCGCTCAAACGGTAGCGCTAGAAACCTTCACCCCGGCGCACGCGGCCCATGCGGCCGGTGCCATGGGTAAAGGCGAAAAATGAGGAACGGACGGAAATAGCGATGCCGCGAGCGTTCCTCACCGCTTCACCGTCTCACAGGCCCAGCGACAGCATCGCGGCCTCGGACATCCTAGAGCGGTCCCAGGGAGGATCGAACACGAAATCCAGATCCACCTGCGCCACACGGGGCAAGGCCAGCAGTTTCTCGTGGATCTCTTCCACCAGCAGGTCCCCCATGCCGCAGCCGGGCGCCGTCAGGGTCATCTCGATCGACACCCTGAAATCGTCGCTGTCGTCCATCGGCAGCACGTCACAGGCATAGATCAGGCCGAGCTCAACGATGTCCACCGGAATCTCCGGGTCGTAGCAGGTCTTGAGCGTCTGCCAGACCTGCGCCCGCACACCTTCGGGCCCCTCCGCTTGCACCACCACCGGAGCCACCGGCACCGGCTTGCCGATGGCGTCGGCATCCGCACCGGCCAGGCGCATCAGCTGGCCATCGACCAGCAAGGTGAACGACGCGCCGAGCGCCTGGGTGATCTGCACCAGCGTGCCTGCCGGCAGTTCGGCTGGAGTTCCATCGGGCACGCAGGCTACCTCGACATTGCGCCTGACGATCACCCGTTCGCGTCGTGCACTCATGGCGTCGCCTCCGACGCGTTGCTGCCGCTCTCGGCCTCAGCGGCCAAGGCGTGCATCAGCGCGTGCCAGCCCAGCAGCGCGCACTTGATGCGGCCTGGGTAACGGCTCACACCGGCCAGGCTGATCAGCTTGCCCAGGTGCGCTTCTTCGGCCTCCATCTGGCCAGTGAGCACGGCGCGGAACCGGCCCTGCAGCGCCTGCGCCAGCGCCACCTCTTGCCCGAGCACCGCCTCGCTCATCATGGACGCGGACGCGATGCAAATCGCGCAGCCCTGGCCGTGAAAGCGGATGTCGCTCACCCGCCCATCGTCGACCACCAGGGCCACCCGCAGGTCGTCACCACATTGCGGGTTCTGGCCGCGCGCTTGATGTGTTGGTGCGGCCAGCGTTCCGAAGTGGCGCGGCGCGCGCTTGTGATCCATCACCACGTCTTGGTAGAGGTCGATTTCGGCGGCTGTTTCTGAAATCATTGCAGCACCTTTATGGCATGCGCAACGCCGGCGAGCAGGCGCTCCACCTCGGCGTGCGTGTTGTAGAGCGCAAACGAAGCGCGCGTGGTAGGCCCCAGGCCCAGGTGTTCGAGTAGCGGCTGGGCACAGTGGTGACCGGTGCGCACCGCGATGCCGAGTTGGTCCAGCACGGTGCCGATGTCGTGCGGGTGCACGCCATCGGCGACAAACGAGACGATGGCCGATGTGCGGCTGTGGGCCGACAGCACCGTGATGCCGGGCAGCGCGGCCAGCCCCGCGGCAGCGTGTTCGCGCAGCGCGCTCAGGTGGACGTCGATGCGATCGCGCCCGATCTGTTCGATGAAGCCCGCCGCAGCCGCCATGCCGATCGCACCCGCGACGTTGGGCGTACCGCCTTCCAGCCGCGCCGGCAGTTCGGCAAAGCTGGCCTCGGTGGCGCTCACCCAGGCCACCATGTCGCCGCCGTAGCGCAAGGGCTCCAGCCGTTCCAGCGCGGCACGCCGGCCCACCAGCACGCCACTGCCCATGGGCCCGTACATCTTGTGGCCCGAAAAGGCAATGAAATCGCAGGCCAGCGCCGACAGGTCGGGCACCCCGTGGGCCACGGCCTGGGCTGCGTCGAGCACGGTCAGCGCGCCCGCGTCGGAGGCGAGCTGGAACAGGGCCTCGTAGGGCGGGCGCTCGCCGGTGGCGTTGGCGCAGGCGGTGAGCGCCAGCACGCGGGTGCGGGGGGTGAGCAGGCGGCGCAGGTCGGCCACATGCAGCCGCCCCTGGGCATCGGGCAACAACACGCGCAACACCGCACCGGTGCGCCGCGCCGCCTGTTGCCAGGGCACGAGGTTGGCGTGGTGTTCCAGGCCGCTGACCACGATCTCGTCGCCGGCCTGCAGCCAGGCGGACCGATGGCCGGCGGTGGAGAGGCCATGGGCCACCATGTTCAGCGCGTCGGTGGTGCCCAAGGTGAACACCAGCTCGTGATCGGGTCCGGCGCCGACAAAGCGCTTGAGATCGCTGCGGGCGCGCTCGAAGGCGTCGGTGGCGCGCTGGCTCAGCGTGTGCACACCGCGATGGATGTTGGCCCGGTCGTGCTGCTCGAAGGCGCGCATCGCGTCCTGCACCGCCAGGGCCATCTGGGTGGTGGCCGCGTTGTCGAGGTAAGCCAGCTCGGCACCGTGAATGCGCTGCGCGAGCACCGGAAACTGCGAGCGTACGGTATCGAGCGCCAGGCGGTCGGTCCAAAGGGCGTCACCCATGGGCGGCCTCCTGCTGAGTGGTAGGGGCGGTGGGGTCATCGCTCAGGTGATGGGTCACCGCTTGGTGCAGCAGGCCCGCGAGGTCGAGCGACTCGATGAACTGGGGATTACCAAAGGCCCGCGCGAGCAAGGCGCTGGCCATGCCTTCGATGATCAGGCCGCGCGCGCTGCGTTCGTCCAGGCCGCGCTGGCGGGCGTAGAACAGCGCGTCTTCGGGCAAGGCGCCCCAGGTGGCGCCGTGGGCCGCCTGCACCTGGTCGTGGTGGATCTCCAGGTGCGGCCGCAACACCAGCCGGGGCTGGCCGCCGGTGGGAACGCCCGTGAGCCGCTGCCGCACCTCCGCGTCGGCCGCGCCCGGTGCGATGCGGGTGTAGGCGTTGACCACCGCGCGCGCCGCGCCGCTGGCCAGCGCCAGCGCCTCGACGTGGCTGCGGGTGCGCTCGCCGGTGTGCAGCATACGCACCTGTTGTTCAAGGTCGGCACCGGCCGCCAGCAGCAAGCCCACGCTGCGGGCCTCTGCGCGGACACCCGCCAACTCGACTACCTGGCGTTGCAGGTGGTAACGGCTGCCGGTGGCGATCAGGCCTTGTTCGTAGCGCGCGTCCGGCCCGAGCTGCAGGTGCAGGTGGTGGGCGACCCGGTCGGCCGCGCCGGGCTGTACGCTGCGCAGGTGCTGCAGGGTGGCGCTCGCGCCGAGCCGGATGTGGGTGTGCAAGTTCTGCACCACCGGCTGCTCACAGGCCACCCCTTCACGGTGATGGCGGTGGTGGGTTTCCACCAGCACGCAGTGCACGCCGTCCTGCACATCGATCACCAGCGTCGGTGCTTCGACCGCGCTGCGTGGCTGGTGCCGCAGCTGTATCCACACCGTCTCTGCGACCCTGTGACCGCTGTCGTGTTCACCGCCAACGCGCAGCCGCAGGCCGTGACGGCACAGCGCGTGGTGCACCCAGGCAAACGGCGCGGCATCTTGCTGGGTGGTATCACCAGTTTCGGCCACACCTTCGGCATGAAAGGGCAACGGCAGGCCGGCAAACAGCTCCTTGCGCTGCGCCGGGTCGGTGGCATCGAGCCAGCGGGCGTCCACACGGCCTTGCGGCGTCTGACCGAGCGGGTGCAGCGTCCAGCCTGCGCCGCTCAGCGGGCGGGCGTCACAGCCGGTCGACGCGGCTTCGGGCGCTTCGCCCAGCCAGACAGCGGCCGGCGGTGGCGGCAGATGGCGAAACGCCTCGGCGTCTCGCGGGATCCAGCCCGCATCTTGCAGCCGGTGGCGGGCGGCCAGGATGTCGGCGCGTGCGTGGTCCATGCTCAGGCCTCCAGCGCGTCGGCCGCGCGCACAAAGCCGGTCCGTGAAATCTGCCGGGCGAGCGCCAGGTCACCGGTCTCGGCGATGCAGCCCTGGTCGAGCCGCATCACCGCGTCGGGCTCCAGCGACTCGATCAACTGCAGGTAGTGCGAGACCACCACAAAAGCGGTGCCCTGGGCGCGCAGCGATTGCACCAGATCTACCACCGCGCGGGTTCCGTCCACGTCCATGCCCGAATCGATTTCATCGAGCATGGCCAGGCGTGGTCGCAGCAGGGCCAGCTGCAACAGCTCGTTGCGCTTGCGCTCCCCGCCAGAAAAACCGTCGTTGACGGGACGCGCCAGCATCGCCTCGGGCAGCCCAAGCCGGGTGGCTGCGGCCCGCGCGTCGTCGAGGAAATCAAAGGCATCGAGCGGTGCTTCGCCGCGCGCTTCGCGCACGGCGTTGAGGGCCGTCCGGATGAACAGGTTGTTCTTCACACCGGGGATCTCGGGCGGCGCCTGGAACGAGACAAACAGCCCGGCGCGCGCGCGCGCCTCAGGGCTCATGGCCAGCAGGTCCTGCCCGCCAAAGCGGACCTGGCCACTGACAACGCTGTAGCGCGGATGGCCGGCGAGCGTCAGGCCCAGGGTGCTCTTGCCGCTGCCGTTGGCGCCCATGAGCACCACCAGCGCACCGGCCGGGACATCAAGCGAGATTGACTTCAACACGTGGCGACCGCCAACGTCAACGCGCAGATCGCGCACCTGCAACAGGGGTTCGGCATGGGTCATGGAGGCTCTTTTCTGTGGAATCGGGTGGGTGGGCTCAGCCGACAGCGCCTTCGAGCGAGACAGCTAGCAGCGCCTTCGCTTCGAGCGCGAACTCCATCGGAAGCTCGTCGAGCACCGACTGGCAAAAACCGCCAACGATGAGGGCGGTGGCGTCCTGCGGGTGGATGCCGCGCTGCTGGCAATAGAACAGGCGTTCTTCGGAAATACGGGTGGTGGTGGCTTCGTGTTCCACCAGGGCGTCGTCGCGCGCGGCATCGATGTACGGGAAGGTGTGGGCACCGCAGTCGGGGCCGATGAGCAGCGAGTCGCACTGCGTGTGATTGTGGGCACCGGCCGCGGTCGGGGCCACGCGCACCAGGCCGCGGTAGCTGTTCTGGGCGTGTCCGGCGCTGATGCCTTTGGAAACGATGCGGCTCTTGGTGTTGCGGCCCAGATGGATCATCTTGGTGCCGGTGTCGGCCTGCTGGAAGTGGTTGCTGACCGCGATTGAATGGAACTCGCCGCGCGAATCGTCGCCGCGCAAAACTACGCTCGGGTACTTCCAGGTGATGGCCGATCCGGTCTCAATTTGCGTCCAGGCGATGTGCGAGCGCTGGCCCGCACACAGGCCTCGCTTGGTGACGAAGTTGTAGATGCCACCCCTGCCGCGTTCGTCGCCGGGGTACCAGTTCTGCACCGTCGAGTACTTGATGTGGGCGTCGTCGTGGGCGATCAGCTCGACCACCGCCGCGTGCAACTGGTGTTCGTCGCGCTGCGGCGCCGTGCAGCCTTCTAGGTAGCTCACGTGGCTGCCTTCCTCGGCAATGATCAGCGTGCGCTCGAACTGGCCGGTGTTGGCTGCGTTGATGCGGAAGTAGGACGATAGCTCCATCGGACAACGAACACCTTTTGGGATGTAGACAAAGGAGCCGTCGGAGAACACCGCCGAATTCAACGCCGCGTAGAAGTTGTCGCCCGGCGTCACCACCGTGCCGAGGTAACGCTCGATCAGGGCCGGGTGGTGCTGCACGGCATGCGAGAACGAGCAGAAGATTACGCCGACTTCGGCCAGCTGCTCACGGAAGGTAGTGCCGACGGATACCGAATCGAATACAGCATCGACTGCCACCCCGGCCAGGCGCGCCCGCTCGTGCAGCGGCACGCCAAGCTTCTCGTAAGTCTCCAGCAGCTTGGGGTCCACCTCGGCCAGGCTCTTGGGTCCGTCTTTCTGCGACCTGGGTGCCGAGTAGTAGCTCAGGGCCTGGAAGTCCACCGGCTCGATGCGAAGTTGGCCCCAGTGCGGATGCGCCATGGACTGCCAGCGCTCAAAGGCGGCCAAGCGCCACTGCAACAGGAAATCAGGCTCGCGCTTGCGGCGCGAGATGGCGCGCACGGTGTCGGCGTCCAGCCCCGGTGGCAGCGAGTCGCTCTCCACGTCGGTGACGAACCCGTGCCGGTAGGACTGCTGCAACGCCTGGGTCAGCGGCGGTGCTTGTTCAACGGTGGTCATGGCGGGGCTCCTGCGGGGATAGGGTGCAGATTCGATGCGCTGCTGAAGAAGCTTCGGGTCGCTCAAACTGAACCCTCTTTTAAAGAAGTAAAGTATATGAATCTTTAAGAATTCTCACAATCTTGAAAAGCGTTGCCCGCCTGCCTGCAAGGGGCATTGGGAATCAGCCAGCCCTCGGAGGGAGAGCGAGTGGGCCAGCTTCCTGCCAAGAATCCAGATAGGCAGAAGCACAAATGGAGCCCTACAGGCCAGCCTCTCAAACAGTACAAATTTCTGATCCAACACTGCAGGTGTGGATCAAGGAAAGGTGGATTTGAAAGCCCCACTAGGAAAGGAAACCGGTCTTTCCAGACCCGTCATGAACGCCGTCAGTGCGTATCCCGCATGCGCATAGAGCGCTCACACGGGGAGCATATGTGGTTGGTGGAGGTGGCTTGCATCGAGGGGCCTTAGGCTGTGTCGGGAGCCGATGGTGGAGCAACCCGCACTTCCTGACGCGTCAAGGCACGCGCCACCTGCATCAGCCACAGCACGGCCAGCACGATAGCTGCGCGCACCAGCCATTGGCCGAGCAAAGCTTGGTCGTCCAGCAAATAGGCGTTGCAGACCCGCACGGGTGAATCAATGTAGAGCTGGCCAACCACGGCTGTCATGGGTAACACATTGCCCAGAAAAAATGCCTGCACCACCATCCCCGCCGGGCGCCAGGACAGCCGCAGCGCCCCACCCGCCAGTACGAGGGCCGTGCATTTTGCGATTTCGATGACGGGGTCGATGAGCGCGAGGTCAAGCACCCGTGGCACCATGAGTACGGCCAGAGCCAGGGACACTCCCACGAGGCCGCTAATGCCGTGGGCATTCCAGCGGTCAACGAATGCACGCGTACGGGACGACAGGCCGGCGACCAGCAGGGCACCGCCGCACAGGAGCAGCGGAAACTGCACCAACATATGCCGCGCCATGCTGGCCTCCAGGGCATGGCGCACAGGCGGCAATAGCAGGATCGCCAGCAGGGACAGCCCCAGCGCTCGCTGGCGCCGCGGCGGGCATAGCGTGGCCGCGCCTGCACGGGCCCTAGTGGATATCAACGCCCAATGGCTCTTGAAGGCGGCAATACGGGGGGTTGTCATGGCAATTGCCGTTGGGCCAGATCGCGCGCGTAATCTAGCGCCAGCTGCTGTTCGGCCTGGTCGAAGATGCGCACCAGCCGCCCCTGGTCGTCCACCACGAGCAGCGCCGCGTTGTGCTCGTAGTCACCCCGCCCATCGGGCACCACCACCACCCCGAGGCGGTGCAGTAAAAGCGCGTTCTGCGCGATGTCGGGCACCCGTGCCAGTTGCCACACGACCGGGTCGGCTTCCAATTTCTGGGCATACGCCTGCAATCGGGCCGGGGTGTCGTATCCCCCATCGAAACTGAGCGACAGCAGGCGCACACGTCCGCCCGCGCTTTCTGTGGTTGTGATGAGGGCGCCTACTGCCTGCGTGGCGCGATCGCGCTGAAGACTGCTCTGCAGTTGCTGAAAGGTACTACCCAGTGAAAGGCAGACCGTCTGACAGCGCGTGTAGATGAAATCGACCACGGTAACGTAACCGGGCACGGCCAGCCAACGGGTGAGTAGCTGCGGAGCTATGCCCGGGCCATCGACCACCACGGGCGGCATGGCAACAGGCTGCAGCGCCACTTCGAGCCGCCGTGCGCCCTCGGCCGTCCACACCTGGAAATCATGGGTGAGCCATGACACAGAGGCATATCCCGCCACTGCCAGCCCCACGCTGAGCAGCGCTGTCCGCAACACCGTCACGTGTGGCTCCTACGCCCGGCATGGCATTTCGCCGCGCGGTGGAGCTTGGCTTTGCCTCCCTGCGCCCGAGGCATGCAGGCTGTGCGCACAGCGATGACCGGCGGTGCGCGCCGGTCCAGAAACATGGACACCGTCAGCCAGTACACGGCAGCGTCAGGCCGGCTTGGAAGCCAGGGCCTTGAGCGCGGCCCCGCCTTCAAACGGAGCGGAGCGGTTGCTGGCCTTGCGTTCGTGCTCGAATAGATTGGGCTGAACTGCGCCCGCTTTGTTCGACCAGTTGCCGCGGATGTAGCTGGCCAGTGCCGCCAGTTCGGCATCGCCCAGTTGCTGGAAGGCAGGCATCGCGCCTTTGTACGTGATGCCAGCTACCTCAGTAGTGTCCGGCTTATTTGATGCTGAAGGGCGGCAACGCCAGTATTGAAGCGGGTTTCAGAGGATTCATGGGTGTCCACGATTTGAATTTCGTTTAGCTCATTTGCGATGCTCGCGGGTTTCAAC
>NZ_QOZT01000090.1:0-14448 GCF_003345135.1 Acidovorax sp. BoFeN1 | reverse complement strand
GGAGCTGGAGCTGGAGCTGGAGCTGGAGCTGGAGCTGGAGCTGGAGCTGGAGCTGGAGCTGGAGCTGGAGCTGGAGCTGGAGCTGGAGCTGGAGCTGGAGCTGGAGCTGGAGCTGGAGCTGGAGCTGGAGCTGGAGCTGGAGCTGGAGCTGGAGCTGTCACGCCCAGCCCTGCAGCCACACTAAAATTGCAGCCACACTTGCCACAAAATTTGGCTTCAGGCTTGCATTCGGCGGCACATGCGGGGCAAGTCCGATGAAGTGGTTGAATTGCTGGCGCGGAACCTTTTGGTCCAACCAACTGACCGCATTTCCCACAAAATTTGGCGCTTTCGGACAGCGTATTTCCGCAGTGGTTGCAAAGCATAAAGTGATTAATTTACTTAATGTTGCGAATATACGGGAAGACCCGACAGGCTCTTTTATTTTTATTTCTTGGTGCAGGATTCACGCAACAGAAAAGCAAAACCTGGGACAGCGTTGGACACAGGACGTAGCCGCCATCCCCGCGCTGAAGCTCTACGTCGCTACTTCACAACACCAACCGGACAAGGCTCACACCGTGATGGCGCGCTGCTCCGCAAACGCCACATACCAATCGAGACACTGTGGGTTGGCCATCGCATCCTTGTTCACCACCTTCTCGATGGGCTGGCCCAGCAGCAGTTTCTTGATGGGCAGCTCCTGCTTTTTGCCGCTGAGGGTGCGCGGCACTTCGGCCACGGCAAAAATGTCGTCGGGCACGAAGCGCGGGCTGAGTGCGGTGCGGATGGCGCCGTGGATGCGCGCGCGCAGTGCGTCGTCGAGCACATGGCCGGGGCGCAGCACCACGAACAGCGGCATGTAGCTCTCGCGGCCCAGGTATTCGAGGTCCACCACCAGGCTGTCGAGCACCTCGGGCAGCGATTCGACGGCGCTGTAGACCTCGCTGGTGCCCATGCGCAGGCCGTGGCGGTTGATGGTGGCGTCCGAGCGGCCGTAGATGACGCAGCCTGCCGCCGCGCCGCTGCCGATCTGGATCCAGTCGCCATGGCGCCAGACGGCGCCCATGCTGGCCGGGCCGTCTCCGCCGCCGGGCTGGCGGCCGTGGCCCGCCGGGTACATGTCGAAATAGCTCGCCAGATACCGCGCGCCGCTGTCGTCACCCCAGAGGTACAGCGGCATGGACGGAATGGGCTGGGTGCAGACCAGCTCGCCCACGGCGTCCAGCACCGGGCGCCCCTGCTCGTCCCAGGCCTCGACGGCGGCGCCGAGCATGCGGCACTGCATCTTGCCGGGAGTTTGCGGCAGTTCGCGGTGGCCGCCGATGAAGGCGCCGGCAAAATCTGTTCCACCCGAGATGTTGCTCCACCAGATGTCGGGCACACCCGCCTGTGCCATGAAGTCCGTGCCCCACTGCTGCACCTCGGAGCTGAGCGGCGAGCCGGTGGAGCCCAGCGCGCGGATGGACGACAGGTTGCCGCACTGCGCGGGCGTGATGCCCGCCTTCATGCAGTTGGCATAGAAGGCCGCGCCCGCGCCAAAGAAGGTCACGCCGGTCTCGGAGGCAAAGCGCCACAACAGGGCCCAGTCGGGGTGCTCTTTGCTGCCGCCGGGATTGCCGTCAAAGATCACGCAGGTAGTGCCCGCCAGCAGGCCACCCACCTGCGCGTTCCACATCACCCAGCCGGTGGAGCTGTACCAGTGGTAGCGCTCGCCCCGGCTGTTGGGGGCGTAGCTGCAGCCGAGGTCGTTGTGCAGCGCGCCCAGTTGCAGCTGCACCAGCACCATGCCGCCATGGCCATGCACGATGGGCTTCGGTAACCCAGTGGTGCCGCTGGAGTAGACGATCCACAGCGGATGGTCGAACGGCAGCCAGAGCGGCTCAAACGCATCCGTTTCATGGTCATTTTGGCCTGTAGCGCTTGTCCAGTTTGCGCCGTCAGCTATTGAAATCGTAGCATTCAAGTTACCCAGCAGCAGCGTGTGCTGCACGCTGGGAAGCTGGGCGCGCAGCTCGGCCAGCACGCCCAGGCGGTCGTGGTCGCGCCCGGCGTAGGTCACGCCGTCCACGGCAATCAGCACCTTGGGTTCGATCTGGCGGAAGCGGTCGAGCACGGCGGGGGTGCCCATGTCGGGCGCGCACAGGCTCCAGACGCCGCCGATGCTCACCGTGGCCAGAAAGGCCACCATGGTCTCGGGCACGTTGGGCAGGTAGGCGGCCACGCGGTCGCCGGGCTGCACGCCCTGGGCCTGCAGGTGCAGCGCCAGCGACGCCACCTGGCGGCGCAGCTCGGGCCACGACATCTCGCGGTGCGCGCGCTTTTCGTTGCTGCTGACGATGGCCGGCACGCCCGCCGCATGGGCGGCATCCACATGGCGCAGCACCTGGCGCGCGTAGTTCACCTGGGCGCCGGGAAACCACTGCGCGCCCGGCATGCGGTTGTGCGCCAGCACGGCGCTGTGCGGCGTAGGTGACTGGAGGTCGAAATAGTCCCAGATGCTTTGCCAGAAGGCGTCGAGGTCGGTGGTGGACCAGCGCCACAGCGCGTCGTAATCGGAAAACTCCAGGCCACGCTGTTCGCGCAGCCAGTTCTGGTAGAGACGTATCTGGGGAATATAGGGAGCACTCATGGCGGCAAGCCTAGCCCCGCGGCAGCGCGCGGCGCCACGGGGTTTTACCGCGTACCCAGTCGCTGGCGCGACAACCCAACCACCGCACCGGCAAGGTTTGCAGCGATTGCCCCGCGCCGTTCATCCGCTCCCAAAAAGACAGCGGCGCGGCCTGCGGGAGATCGTGAACCCGCTCCAAATCCCCTACCATGCGCGTCATCAATTCACAACGGAGAAATATCCATGGGCTTTATGACCTGGAGGGAGAAAAGCGCCGACGCGCTGCAACAGGGCGGCGTGATCGGACCGGACGAGCGGCTGCCCTGGCCGCAGACGGCGGTGATGGGCGTGCAGCACGTGATTGCGATGTTTGGCGCCACGGTGCTGGCCCCCATCCTCATGGGCTTTGACCCGAACCTCGCCATCTTGATGAGCGGCGTTGGCACCTTGATCTTCTTCTTCATCACCGGCGGCAAGGTGCCCAGCTACCTGGGGTCGAGCTTTGCCTTCATCGGCGTGGTGATTGCGGCCACCGCCTACGCGGGCAAGGGGCCCAATGCCAATATCGGCCTGGCGCTGGGCGGCATCATCGCCTGTGGGGCGGTGTACACACTGATCGGCGTCATCGTGCAGATGGTCGGCACGGGCTGGATCGAGCGCTTCATGCCGCCCGTGGTGACGGGCTCGGTGGTGGCGGTGATCGGCCTGAACCTGGCCGGGATCCCCATCAAGAACATGGCGGCCAGCAACTTTGACAGCTGGATGCAGGTGGTGACGTTTGTCAGCGTGGGCCTGGTGGCCGTGCTCACGCGCGGCATGGTGCAGCGCCTCTTGATTCTGGTGGGCCTGATCGTGGCCAGCATCATCTACGCCGTGCTGACCAACGGCCTGGGCCTGGGCAAGCCGCTCGACCTCTCTGCCGTGCTGGCTGCGCCCTGGGTGGGCATGCCGGGCTTCTCGGCACCCGTATTCAGCGGCCCGGCCATGCTGCTGATTGCCCCGGTGGCCATCATCCTGGTGGCCGAAAACCTGGGCCACATCAAGGCCGTGACGGCCATGACCGGCAAGAACCTGGACCAGTACATGGGCCGCGCGTTCATTGGCGACGGCATTGCCACCATGGTCAGCGGCGGCGCCGGCGGCACTGGGGTTACGACTTATGCCGAGAACATCGGCGTGATGGCGGCCACCAAGATCTATTCGACCGCCGTGTTCCTGGTGGCGGCGCTCATTGCCGTGGTGCTGGGATTCAGCCCCAAGTTTGGCGCCGTGATCCAGGCGATTCCGCTGCCGGTGATGGGCGGTGTGTCCATCGTGGTTTTTGGCCTGATTGCCGTGGCCGGTGCCAAGATCTGGGTGGACAACAAGGTCGATTTCTCGCAGAACAAGAACCTCATCGTCGCCGCCATCACGCTCATCCTGGGCACGGGCGACTTCACGCTCAAGTTCGGCCAGTTTGCGCTGGGCGGCATCGGCACCGCCACCTTTGGCGCCATCGTGCTGTACGCGCTGCTCAACCGCAAAAGCTGAAGGCGCGCCGACCGGTCGGCGCCGATCTCGGGTAAACCCTTATATATCTGACCGTCCCGGGTAAGATCAAAGGATTTGCCTGGCGCGCCGTGCGCGCCGGCGCCCATTCACCGTTGCGGAGTTTTCCCCATGTCTCTGGCCGATCGGGTACGCCACCCTGCCTTTCTTGAACGCGTCATGTCGGCCGAAGAGGCTGCGGCGCTCATCCCCGCTGGCGCCAACGTCGGCATGAGCGGCTTCACCGGCGCGGGCCACCCCAAGGCCGTGCCCCAGGCCCTTGCAGCCCACGCCAAGGCCGAGCATGCCGCCGGCAAACCCTACAAGATCAACCTCTGGACCGGCGCTTCGACCGCCCCCGAGCTTGATGGCGCCCTGGCCGCGGCCAACGCCCTGGGCCAGCGCCTGCCTTTCAACACCGACCCCATCTGCCGCAACAAGATCAACACGGGCGAGATCGACTTCATCGACATGCACTTGTCGCACGTCGCCCAGCACGCATGGTTTGGCTTTCTCGGCCCCCTGCACGTTGCGGTGATCGAGGTGCTGGGCGTGACGGCAGACGGTCTGCTGATCCCCGCTGCGGCCGTGGGCAACAACAAGACCTGGCTGGAGATTGCCGACAAGGTGATCCTCGAAGTCAATACCAAGCCCTCCGCCAAGATGGAAGGCATGCACGACATCTACTACGGCACCGCCATCCCGCCACGCCGCGTGCCCATCAACATGACCCATGCGGACGACCGCATCGGCCAGCCCTATCTGCGCGTGGACCCGGCCAAGGTGATTGCCGTGGTGGAGACCCACAAGGGCGACCGCGACAACGTGTTCGCCACGCCGGACGAGAACTCCAACAAGATTGCCAGCTACATCATCGACTTTCTCGCGCACGAGATGAAGATGGGCCGGTTACCCAAAGAAATGCTGCCCATCCAGTCGGGCGTGGGCAACGTGGCCAACGCCGTGCTGGCAGGCCTGCTGCACAGCCCGTTCGAGAACCTGCTGGGTTTTACCGAAGTGCTGCAAGACGGCATGCTGGACCTGCTGCGCGCGGGCAAGATGAGCAAGGCCTCAGCCACCGCCATCTCGCTGAGCCGCAGCGCGCTGCAGGACTTCGAGGACAACATCGACTTCTACCGCGAGCGCATCATCCTGCGCCCGCAAGAAATTTCGAACCACCCCGAGCTGGTGCGCCGCCTGGGCATCATCGCCATGAACTCGATGATCGAGGCCGACATCTACGGCAACATCAACTCCACCCACCTGATGGGCACGAGCATGATGAACGGCATTGGCGGCTCGGGCGACTTTGCGCGCAATGGCTACCTTTCGTTCTTTGTGACGCCCTCGGTGGCCAAGAACGGCGCCATCAGCTGCATCGTGCCCATGGTTTCGCATGTGGACCACACCGAGCACGACACGCAGATCATCGTCACCGAACAAGGCCTGGCCGACCTGCGTGGCCTCTCGCCGCGCCAGCGCGCCAAGATCATCATCGACCACTGTGCGCACCCCGATTTCCGGCCCATGCTGCAGGACTACTTTGACCGCGCCCAGCATTCATCGGGTGGCCTGCACACACCCCACCTGCTGAACGAGGCCTTGTCGTGGCACCAGCGCTTTGTGGAAACAGGGTCGATGCGAGCGCCTGCCTGAGCGGGACCTAAGCGTGGCATGGGCGTGTCCCCGCCCCTGCGCAGGGGCTGGCGGCGCAACGATTGCCGGCCTGGCGGATGATCATAGGCGCCGGCACTGCGCCGGTGCCAACGCCCGTTTTCTGGGCTGTGGGTCTGGCCGAGATCAGCCCAGGAAACGCCCCGAACCGCCCAGCACCCCCAGATCGACATAGCGCGAGCCCACATAGGGGGACTGACCGCTGTAGTCCACAACAAACCCGCCCAGATCCCAGTTGCGAATACCTGCCAGCGCGTTGCGCAGCTTGGCACGCGTCGGGTCAGCGCCTGCGCGCTCCAGCCCTTCGGCCAGCACGCGCATATTCACATAGGCCTCCAGGCTGCCCTGGGTGAACTCCTGCTTTCCATGCGCCCGCATGGCAGCCTGGTAGTCGCGCACCACTTGCGTCTTGGCACGGTTGGGGTCGGGCACCACCATGGTGATGGCAATGCCGCTGCCGGCATCGCCCAGCTTCTTGAGGCCGTCGCTGGTCAGGGTCACACTCACGCCGGCCATCAGGACGCCCGGCACATTCTTCTTGAGGCCCCGCGCCAGTTCCACCGACACGCTGCCGGCGGTTGCCAGCAGCACGGCGGCCGGGCGCGCCTCGGCCACCTGGGCCAGCACCTGCGAAAGGTTGGCACCATCGGTGGCCAGCGCGGCCTGCACCGAGGGCTTGAGGCTTTGCTCGGCCAGCGAGCGGGTGGCGTCCTCGAGCATTTCGCGGCCGTAGCCGTTGTCCAGATACACCACCCCAATGCTCTTGAGACCCATGCCGGCAAGGCGCTGCACCAGGCGACGCACCTCATCGGTGTAGCTGGCACGCACATGGAACACATAGCGCGCGCCCTTGCGCAGCGACGATGCTCCCGTGATGGGCGCAACATATGGCACACCCGCTTCTTCGATCAGTGGCAGGATGGACGTGTTGTTGGGCGTGCCAATGCACGACAGCAAGGCAAAGGCGCTGCCCTGCGACAGCATCTGCTTGACATTGTCCGTGGTGCGCTGGGGCACATAGCCGTCATCCACCATGTTGAACTGCAGCGTGCGGCCGTTTACGCCGCCCCGGCTATTGATGTGGGCCAGCGCCGCTTCGGCACCCAGCTTGACGTCCTGCCCCAGCCCCGCCAGCGGGCCCGTGAGGGCACCCGAGCAACCAATGGTGAGGGTTTTTCCGGTGATGCCCGCCTCTTGGGCAAAGGCATTGCGAAGAAAAGCGGGTGCTGCTGCAGCAGCGACCACAGCACCAGGGGCAAGAGAGACAAATTGGCGACGTTGCATGAGGGTCCGGACTCCGGGAAAAAAGCACAATGACAAATGCCCGGTGCACAGCCCCTGCGGGTGACGAGTTCAGCCAGTTACCAGCTTCCGGGAAACCTTACATTCTAGTCGGCCACTCTCCACCCGCATCCTGCGCACCCTTACCCATGCATTGAAGGAACCCATGTCCATCTGGAAGAAACCCATCTCGCTGTCTCTGCTCAACGAGACCAACGCCAACACCGCTGCCACGCACCTGGGCATCGAAATCACCGAAGTGGGCGACGATTTTCTGCGCGGACGCGTGCCGGTGGACGAGCGCACCCGCCAACCCTTTGGCATCCTGCATGGCGGGGTCAGCGTGGTGCTGGCCGAAACCCTGGGCTCCATCGGCGCCTTTTATGCCTGCCCCGAGGGCCACCGCGGCGTGGGGCTGGACATCAATGCCAATCATATTCGCGCCGCCAGCAGCGGCTGGGTGACCGGCACGGCGCGCGCCGTGCACATTGGCCGCACCACGCAGGTGTGGCAGATCGACATGGTCAACGACGCGGGCGAGGTGACCTGCGTTTCGCGCATCACCATGGCGATCCTGGCGCCGCGCTAATTAATTTCCCACTCAAATCAGGCTCTGACGCCCGTGGATTAATCGCAAACAGCTATCAAAAAAAATAGCGTTACTCAGCACTCTCCGATGCGCTGCGTGCCAACCGCTCGCTCTTCCAGTACACGTCGTCGCCGCCATCCATGCGGTTGAGCACGCGCGACAGCACAAACAGCAGGTCGGACAGCCGGTTGAGGTAGTGGCACGGGGCCTCGCGCACGGCCTCTTGCTTGCCCAGCGCCACCACGGCGCGCTCGGTGCGGCGCGCCACGGTGCGGCACACATGGGCCTGGGCGGCGGCGCGCGTTCCGGCGGGCAGGATGAACTCTTGCAGGCGCGGCAACGCGGCGTTGTAGTGCGCCAGCGCCTCATCGAGCTGCAACACGGCCTCGTCCTTGAGCAACTCAAACCCCGGAATCGACAGCTCGCCGCCCAGGTTGAACAGCTGGTGCTGCACATCGATCAGCAGCTCGCGCACATCCTGCGGCAGTGGCTCGCACAGCAGCAGGCCCAGGTGCGAGTTGAGTTCGTCCACATCGCCCATGGCGTGGGGGCGCGGGCTGTCTTTGGACACGCGCGTGTTGTCGCCCAGGCCGGTGGTGCCATCGTCGCCCGTGCGCGTGGCGATCTGTGTGAGTCGGTTGCCCATGTGTGTTCCTTGTGCTGCAGCGTGCATTGTCCGATACCGCGTTTGAAGGCGTGTTGCACAGGGCCATAGACCGTAAGCAGACCCTTACACCGCGCAGGAAAATGTTGGCTGGGGCAACAGCAGGCAAAAGTGCTGGTCAGGCACGACATGCTGCGGTGCAATGAAACCCTGTTCAACTTTGACGGAGCTCTTCATCCCATGAAAGCCACCTCACGCCGCACCTTTGCCTTTGACACCCGCAGCGTTTTGCTATTCACCGCACTCTCTCTGGGCGGCGGCGCTGCCCTGCAGGCGCAGACCGCACCGGGCGCAGCGCCCAAGGCACAAGGGGGGGCGTCTTTCGGACCCGGCAATTCGTCTTCTCCAAGCTCTCCCCACTACTCCACTGGCCCCGGCAAGGGCTCATCGGCCACAGCCGCCTTTGACCGGGCCGACGCCAATGCCGATGGCAAGCTCAGCCCCCTGGAAGCCGCCACACTGCCAGCCATTGGCAACCGTTTCCAGCAGCTTGACACCGACCGTGACGGGAGCCTGTCGCACACCGAGTTCGACAAAGGCGCCAAGTCCTGACCGTTGATACGCCGGCGGCGCGATAGCCGCCACTCCAGTTGAAAGCGCAGCGCCGCGATCGGGCTTACCCGCCCCATCGCGGCGCATTTGCGGGTGCCCGGTGGTATTCTTTTGCGTTACCCGGAGACCGCCATGAACGCCCCTGCCACCGCCTCGCACCTGCTGCCCCAAATTCACTTGCGCGATGTGCCGCAGGCGCTGATCGACGCGTTGCAAAGCCGGTTTGGCGCGCAGTGCTCGCTGGCGCAAGCGGTGCGCGAACAGCATGGGCGCGACGAAGGCTCGCTGCAGGCGCCCCCGCCCTCGGCCGTGGTCTTTGCAGAAAGCACGCGCGACGTGGCTGATGCGCTGGCCCTGGCCAACCAATACGAAGTGCCCGTGATTCCCTACGGCGCGGGCTCATCGCTCGAAGGCCACCTGCTGGCCGTGCAGGGCGGCATCAGCATCGACGTGGCCCGCATGAACCGGGTGCTCAGCATCAACGCCGACGACCTCACGGTGACGGTGCAGCCCGGCATCACACGCAAGCAGCTCAACGAAGCCATCAAGGACACCGGCCTGTTCTTTCCCATCGACCCCGGCGCCGACGCCAGCATTGGCGGCATGAGCGCCACGCGGGCCAGCGGCACCAACGCCGTGCGCTACGGCACCATGCGCGAAAACGTGCTGGCGCTCGAAGTGGTCACCGCCAGCGGCGAAGTGATTCGCACCGGCACACGCGCGCGCAAAAGCGCTGCGGGTTACGACCTCACGCGCCTGATGGTGGGCAGCGAAGGCACGCTGGGCGTGATCACCGAAGTGACCGTGCGCCTGTACCCGCTGCCCGAAGCCGTGAGTGCGGCCATCTGCTCGTTTCCGAGCATCGAGGCCGCCGTGCGCACCACCATCCAGACCATTCAACTGGGTGTGCCCATTGCGCGCGTGGAGCTGATCGACCGCCACAGCGTGCGCATGGTCAACGCGCACAGCAAGCTGAATCTGCGCGAAGAACCCATGCTGCTGATGGAATTCCACGGCTCGCCCGCCAGCGTGAAGGAGCAGGCCGAAACCGTGCAGACCATCGCCAGCGAGTTTGGCGGCAACGCCTTTGAATGGGCCAGCACGCCCGAAGAGCGCACGCGCCTGTGGACCGCACGGCACAACGCCTACTTTGCCGCCGTGCACAGCCGCCCCGGCTGCCGCGCCATCAGCACCGACACCTGCGTGCCCATCAGCCGCCTGGCCGATTGCCTGCTCGAATCGGTGGACGAGGCCGAGGCCAGCGGCATCCCCTACTTTCTGGTCGGCCACGTGGGCGACGGCAACTTTCACTTCGGCTACCTGCTCGACCCCAACATTCCGCAAGAGCGCATTGCCGCCGAAGCCCTGAACCACAAGCTGGTGGCCCGCGCGCTCAGCATGGGCGGCACCTGCACCGGCGAGCATGGCGTGGGCCTGCACAAGATGGGCTTTTTGCTGGACGAAACGGGCGTGGGTGCGGTGGACATGATGCGCGCCATCAAGCGCGCGCTGGACCCGAAGAACATCCTGAATCCGGGGAAGATCTTTGCGCTGTGAGTGCGAGGCAGCCCGCACGCGAAACACTCCATTTTTGATAGCTAGTAGCGCTTTAAACATAAGCGCCACAGGCACTTTTACCTTAAAACAGAGCCCCACCAACGCGGTACGATGGCCCTGCGACCCGGCCACGCACCGCACACCCGATGTGCCCCGCGCCGGTGCTGGCGCCTGCGCTGCATCGCTGCCCTGCCCTTGCCTTTCCCCGCGCGATCAAAGCCATGCCTGAAACCAAAACCGTCCTGCTCTTTCTTGTCACTGCGCTGGCAGAAATCGTGGGCTGCTATCTGCCCAGCCTCTGGCTCAGCCACGGCAAAAGTGCATGGCTGCTCGTTCCTGGTGCACTGAGCCTGGCGGCCTTCGCCTGGCTTTTGTCGCTGCACCCCACGGCGTCTGGTCGGGTGTATGCCGCCTACGGGGGCGTGTATATTTTTGTGGCCATTGTCTGGCTGTGGGCGGTGGACGGTGTTCGCCCCACGCCGTGGGACATTGCCGGCGCGGCACTGGCGCTTGCAGGCATGGGGGTCATCATGTTTGCCCCGCGAAGTGCATGAACTGAGCATCGCAGATGCTTCGTCGGGTGCGGCGCCGGTACGGCCAAACCCGCGACAATCACCGACCTCCCCCAGCCCGTTGGCCTATTGGCCCATCGGCCCCACTTTCTGGAAACCCTCATGACCTGTTCATCCCCTTCGACCCGCACCCTCATCAAAGCGGTGCTCGCCAGCGCTGCGGTGGCACTGGCCGGCCTGGCGCAGGCCCAGGCGGTCTTCAAGATCACAGCAATCCCCGATGAATCGCCCACCGAACTGGCGCGCAAGGCCGCGCCGCTGGTGAAGTATCTGGAGCACAAGCTGGGCACCAAGGTGGAATTCACCCCGGTGTCGGACTACGCCGCCGCCGTGGAGGCGCTGGCCAACAAGCAGGTGGACATGGCCTGGTATGGCGGTTTCACCTTTGTGCAGGCCAGCATCCGCTCGGGCGGCAAGGTGGTGCCTTTGGTGCAGCGCGAAGAGGACGAGAAATTCCGTTCGGTGTTCATCAGCGCCGACCCCGCCATCCGGGCGCTGGCCGACCTCAAGGGCAAGACTGTGAGCTTTGGCTCGCAATCCAGCACCTCGGGCCACCTGATGCCGCGCAGCTACCTGCTGCAGGCGCAGATCGACCCGGACAAGGACTTCAAACGCGTGGCCTACTCGGGCGCGCACGATGCCACCATTGCCGCCGTGGCCTCGGGCAAGGTGGACGCGGGCGCGCTCAACATTTCAGTGTGGGAAAAGTTTGTGGCCGACAAGAAGGTGGACACCGGCAAAGTGAAGGTGATCTTCACCACCCCGGCCTACTTTGACTACAACTGGACGGTGCACAGCGACATGCCAGTGGCCCAGCGCGAGAAACTCACCAAGGCTTTTCTCGACCTGAACCGCAACACCCCCGAGGGCAAGGAAATTCTGGACCTGCAGCGCGCCACGCGCTTCATTCCCACCCAGGCCAGCAACTACAAGGGCATCGAAACCGCAGCGCGCAGCGCGGGCCTGATCAAGTGAACGGGTATTTGCTATTATTTTAATAGCTGCTTGCGCTTTTGCAATAAGCGCTGCAGCCTGATTTGCCCATGAAAGTTCAGCTGGACAACACCACCGTGCGCCACCCGGCCGCACGCGCCGGTGCACCCGCAGCGCTGCGTGGCCTGGATCTGGTGGTGGCGCAGGGCGAGCAGGTGGCGGTGATCGGCCCTTCGGGCGCGGGCAAGACCACGCTGCTGCAGCTGCTGGCCTGCGCACAGCGGCCCGACGAGGGCAGCTTGCAGCTCGATGGCATCGACCCCTGGGCATTGCCGCGCCGCGCATTGCAGCGCTTGCGCGGTCGCCTTTTTCTGGCGCCCCAGGTGCCGCCGCTGCCACCCCGGCAGCGTGTGGTGACGGCGGTGCTGGCGGGGCGCCTGCCGCACGAAAGCCTGTGGGCCAGCGTGCGCAGCCTGGTCTATCCCACCGGCATCGGGCTGGCCGAGGCCGCGCTGGCGCATTTTGACGTGGCCGACAAACTGTTCGACCGGGTAGACCGGCTCTCGGGCGGCGAGCGCCAGCGGGTGGGTCTGGCGCGGGCGCTGGCTTCGCAGGCCAGTCTGTTGCTGGTGGACGAGCCGCTGTCCGCGCTTGACCCGGCGCGTGCGCAGCAGGCCCTGGCCTCGCTCACGCAGGCGGCCCACGAGCGCGGCGCCACACTGGTCGCCACGCTGCACCATGTGGACATGGCCCTGGCGCATTTCCCGCGCGTGATCGGGTTGCGCGACGGTGCGCTGGCCTTTGACCTGCCTGCGGCGCAGGTGACGCCCGCGCACCTGCACCAGCTGTATGCGCAGCACCTGGACGAGCTGGCCCAGACGGCGCCGCCCGCCCCCGATGTGCCTGTGGCGGCGGCACCCGTGCCCATGCAGTGCCGCTAACCCACGGGCCCTCTCGCCGCCATGACTGCCCTGTCGCCTGATCTGCCTGCACCCCCCGACAAGAGCCCGCCGCCCGAACGGCGCGACCCCGCCTGGCGCGGCCGCCTGGCCGGGGCCGCGGCGGCGCTGGTGCTGCTGTGGCCCATGCTGGTGCTCACCGAGTTCAAGCCCTGGCTGCTGCTGGCGCCGGATGCGCTGAAGCCCTCTCTGCGGTTTCTGGCGGATTTTGTGCCGCCCCGGCTAGACGCCGAGTTTCTGGCCCTGGTGGCGCGCGAGGCCTGGCGCACGGTGGCCATTGCCACCGCAGGCCTCACGCTGGCGCTGGTGCTGGCCGTGCCGCTGGCGCTGCTGTCGGTGCGGGTGCTGTCCATCTCGGCGCTGACTGGCCCCATGGCGCCGCTGCCGGCGCTGGCGCGGCTCTTGGTGCGCTGGCTGCTGGTGGTGTTGCGCAGCGTGCCCGAGCTGATCTGGGCGCTGGTTTTTGTGCGCGTGGTGGGGCTGGGCCCCACGGCCGGCGTGCTGGCCATTGCGCTGACCTTTGCGGGCATGCTGGGCAAGGTGTATGCCGAAATCCTGGACAGCGCCGAGCCCCATGCCGCCGCCAGCCTGCTGCGCAACGGCAGCGGGCGGCTGCAGGCCTTTTTGTATGCGCTGCTGCCGCAAAACGCCGCCGAGCTCACCAGCTATACGGTGTACCGCTGGGAATGCGCGATCCGCTCGTCGGCCGTGCTGGGCTTTGTGGGCGCGGGCGGACTGGGCCAGCAGATGGACGCCTCGATGAAGATGTTTGAAGGCGCCGAGGTGGCCACCATGCTGCTGGTGTTCATGGCGCTGGTCTGGCTGGCGGACCGCATCAGCGCCTGGTTGCGGCAAAGGCTGGCATGACAACGCAGCCCACGCCCGCCGCACACCCGTCGCCACGGCGGCCGCAAGCCCCGCGCTGCCTGGCCTGCTGGTGCGTGGCCGCCGCTGCGCTGGCGCTGGTGGGCCTGAGTTTCTGGTCGCTGGATCTGCAGTGGGCGCAGTTTGTGTCCGCCCCGGCGCTGGCCAAGATGGGCCGGTTTCTGGCCGAGCTGCTGCAGCCCGAAACCAGCCCGGCGTTTTTGCAAAAACTGCTGTGGGCCACGCTGGAGACGCTGGCCATGTCGGCGCTGGGCACCTTGCTGGCAGTGCTGCTGGGCCTGGCGCTGGCCCTGCCCGCCAGCAAGGCGTTTGAGGGCGACCCGGCGCGTTGGCGCGGCCCCACGCGCCTGGTGCTCAACGCCCTGCGCAGCATTCCCGAACTGGTGTGGGCCACCTTGCTGCTGATCGCGGCCGGGCTGGGGCCGTTTGCCGGCACGCTGGCGCTGGCACTGCACACCTCGGGCGTGCTGGGCCGCCTGTTTGCCGAGGCCATCGAAAACGCCCCGCCGGGCCCCGGCTTTGCCCTGCGCGTGCGCGGCGTGGCCAGTGGCCGCGTGTTTTTGTATGCCACCCTGCCCCAGGTGCTGCCGCAGTTGCTGAGCTACACGCTGTACCGCTGGGAAAACAACATCCGCGCCGCCGCCGTGCTGGGCGTGGTGGGGGCC
>NZ_QOZT01000008.1:0-85541 GCF_003345135.1 Acidovorax sp. BoFeN1 | reverse complement strand
GACCGTGCCTGCCCGGGCGTTTGTTCGGGGTACCGGGCCCAAAAAGAAAACCCGCCGCAGCGGCTGCGAGCGCTCCCAAAAAATAAGCACCCCACGCATACGCCAGGCCCGCTGCGGCGGGTTTTCTTTTTGGGACCGGTACCCCGAACAAACGCCCGGGCAGGCACGGTCTTTTCAACGACCGGCGCAGACCGCCCTGTAGAATTGCTGGCGCATGCCCCTGATCACCCTCATTCTTCTCCCCTTCATCGGCAGCTTCCTTGCGGCGGTTCTGCCTGCGAACGCCCGCAACACCGAATCGACCGTGGCAGGGCTGATTGCGCTGTTCTGCACTGTGCAGACCGCGCTCTACTTTCCCCAGATCGCCGACGGCGGCGTGCTGCGCCAGGAAATTGAATGGCTGCCCGCTCTGGGCCTGAACCTGGTCATCCGCATGGATGGCTTTGCGTGGATGTTCTGCATGCTGGTGATGGGCATCGGCACGCTGGTGGTGCTGTATGCACGCTACTACATGTCGCCCGCCGATCCGGTGCCGCGCTTCTTCTCGTTTTTTCTGGCCTTCATGGGTGCGATGGCGGGCGTGGTGCTGGCGGGCAACATCATTCAGCTGGCGTTCTTCTGGGAACTGACCAGCCTGTTTTCGTTCTTGCTGATCGGCTACTGGCACCACCGGCGCGATGCGCGGCGCGGCGCGCGCATGGCGCTCACCGTCACCGGCACGGGCGGCCTGTGCCTGCTGGGGGGCATGCTGGTCATCGGCCACATTGTGGGCAGCTACGACCTCGATCATGTGCTTGCTGCCGGCCAGCAGGTGCGCGATCACCCGCTGTACCTTAC
Organism: Acidovorax sp. BoFeN1; assembly: GCF_003345135.1. Taxonomy (NCBI): domain Bacteria; kingdom Pseudomonadati; phylum Pseudomonadota; class Betaproteobacteria; order Burkholderiales; family Comamonadaceae; genus Acidovorax; species Acidovorax sp. BoFeN1. The sequence goes on along the minus strand of NZ_QOZT01000008.1, from coordinate 84,704 downwards.
GGCCCTTGTATTGCTGCTGCTGGGCGCTTTCACCAAGAGTGCGCAGTTTCCGTTCCATTTCTGGTTGCCACATGCCATGGCCGCGCCCACGCCTGTGTCGGCGTATCTGCATTCGGCCACCATGGTCAAGGCCGGTGTTTTTTTGCTGGCCCGCATGTGGCCCGTGATGGGTGGCACGGAGCCGTGGTTCTGGCTGGTGGGCGGGACCGGCCTGGCCACGCTGCTGGTGGGTGGCTATGCGGCAATGTTCCACAACGACCTGAAGGGGCTACTCGCCTACTCGACCATTTCGCACCTGGGCCTCATCACCCTGCTGCTGGGCCTGAACAGCCCGCTGGCCGCCGTGGCGGCGGTCTTTCACATCATGAACCACGCCACCTTCAAGGCATCGCTGTTCATGGCCGCCGGCATTGTGGACCATGAAAGCGGCACGCGTGACATCCGCCGTCTGTCGGGCCTGCGATCCATGATGCCGGTCACCGCCACACTGGCCATGGTGGCCAGTGCCGCGATGGCGGGGGTGCCGCTGCTCAATGGCTTCCTGTCCAAGGAGATGTTCTTCACCGAGACGGTGTTCCTGGATGCCACGCCGCTGGTGGCCTTCATGCTGCCAATTGCCGCCACCCTGGCGGGCATGTTCAGCGTGGCGTATTCGCTGCGCTTCACGGTCGATGTGTTCTTTGGCCCGCCAGCCACCGACCTGCCGCGCACACCGCACGAACCGCCGCACTGGATGCGCGTACCGGTGGAGTTGCTGGTGCTGGTGTGCCTGGTGGTGGGCATGCTGCCTGCCTGGTCGGTGGGCCGATACCTGGATGCCGCGGCAAGGCCAGTGGTGGGCGGAGAGCTTCCTGCCTTCAGCTTGGCCGTGTGGCACGGCTTCAACACCCCCTTCGTGATGAGCCTGCTGGCCCTGGGGGGTGGGATCGCAATGTATACGGCGTTGCGGGCGCTGCGCGCTGCCGGCCGGGTGGATGCGCCACCCCTCATGCGCCACATCCGGGGGCGGCGCCTGTTTGATGGTTCGCTGGCTTTCATTACGCAGATGGGGCGCCATGGGCGGCGCATGCTGTCTACCCAGCGCCTGCAGTGGCAGATGCTGTGGCTGGTTGGCGCAGCGCTGGTTGGTGGCGCCCTGCCCCTGTGGAGCCAGGGCATGCAACTGGGCCAGCGGAGCATGTTGCCGCTTTCGCCTGCGTTCGTGATGCTCTGGGCCGTGGGCATGGTGTGCGCCGTGGCAGCCGCCTGGCAGGCTAAATACCACCGCTTGGCAGCGCTCACACTGGCGGGCGGAGCGGGGCTTTGCACCAGCATCACGTTTTTGTGGTTTTCGGCACCCGACCTGGCGCTGACTCAACTGGTGGTCGAAATCGTGACCACGGTGCTCATTTTGCTGGGCCTGCGCTGGCTGCCCAAACGCGATGAAACCCTGCGCGTTGCCACCTCCGCCGAGCAGGCCACCACCCGGTGGCGCCGCCAGCGCGACATGGCGCTGGCGCTGGCAGCGGGGGGTGGCATGGCATGGCTGGCCTTTGCCATGATGAGCCGCCCTTTTCCCGACAGCACATCCACGTTCTTCCTGGAAAACGCACTCAGCCAGGGCGGTGGCACCAACGTGGTTAACGTGATGTTGGTGGATTTCCGTGGTTTTGACACCTTTGGCGAAATCGTGGTGCTGGGCGTGGTGGCCCTCACGGTGTATGCGCTGCTGCGGCGCTTTCGCCCCGCGCGCGAAACCATGGACCTGCCCGAACAGCAGCGCTTTATGCCCGCCGATCTGCAGACCGACCTGCTCAACCCACGCCACGCCACCGACACCGCCGTGGGCTATCTGATGGTGCCCGCGGTGCTGGTGCGGCTTTTGCTGCCCTTTGCAGCCGTGGTGTCGTTTTACCTGTTCATGCGCGGGCACAACCAGCCCGGTGGGGGGTTTGTGGCGGGCCTGGTGCTTTCGGTGGCGCTGCTGCTGCAATACATCATTTCGGGCACGCACTGGGTAGAGGCCCACATGCCGTTACTCCCGCGGCGCTGGATCGGCACCGGGCTGCTCTTCGCCCTGTCCACAGGGCTCGGGGCGATCGTGGTGGGCTACCCGTTTCTCACCAGCCACACCTTTCACCTGAGCCTGCCGCTGCTGGGCGACATCCATGTCGCCAGCGCCATGTTCTTTGACATCGGCGTATTCACGCTGGTGGTGGGCTCCACCTTGCTCATCCTCACGGCCATCGCCCACCAATCGGTGCGCGGCCACCGCTACCACGCCCGCCTGGCAGAAGAAGCGGCGCAAGAGGGTGGCGCCCACCCACCCCCACCGGAGGTCAACCGCTGATGGAAATCGTTCTGGTCATCGCCATCGGCGTGCTCACGGGCTCAGGCGTGTGGCTGCTGCTGCGCCCGCGCACCTTCCAGGTCATCATGGGGCTGTCGCTGCTGTCGTATGCCGTCAACCTGTTCATCTTCAGCATGGGCCGCCTGGGCCTGGCGATCGACAAGGAACCGGTGCTGCGGCCCGGCCTGCCGAACGACCTGGCGCACTATGCCGATCCCATGCCGCAGGCGCTGGTGCTCACGGCCATCGTGATCGGCTTTGCCATGACGGCCCTGTTCCTGGTGGTGCTGCTGGCCTCGCGCGGCATGTCGGGCACCGACCATGTGGACGGCCACACCGCGCGCGACGTGCAGGAGATGCCATGAGCACCGCGCCGCGCACCAGGGCCATCCAATGACCGAAGGCCTGACCGCACTGGTGGTGCAAGGGACGTCGGCACTGATGCCGCACCTGATGCTTGCCCCCATCGCCCTGCCCCTGCTCACGGCCGCACTCATGCTGCTGATGCGCGAGGAACGCCAGCGCCTGAAGCTCACCCTCAACGTGCTGTCCACCACACTCGGGCTGCTGGTTTCGCTGGCGCTGCTGCTGTGGTCCAACCAGCCCGGCGCTACCAGCAGCATGGGCGTGTACCTGGCGGCCAACTGGCAGGCGCCTTTCGGCATCGTGCTGGCACTGGACCGCCTCTCGGCCATGATGCTGGTGCTGACCAGCGTGGTTGCCTTGGCCTCCATCGTGTTTGCGGGCGCCCGCTGGCACCGTGCGGGCGTGCATTTCCATCCGCTGTTCCAGTTCCAGCTCATGGGCCTGGCGGGCGCTTTTCTCACGGCCGATCTGTTCAACCTGTTCGTGTTCTTCGAGATCATGCTGGCGGCCTCCTATGGCCTGCTGCTGCATGGATCGGGTCGGCAGCGCGTGCAGGCGGGGTTGCACTACATCGCCATCAATCTGGCGGCGTCCTCGCTGTTTCTGGTGGGCGTGTCGATGCTGTACGGCATCACCGGCACGCTGAACATGGCCGATCTGGCGCAGATCATTCCACTGGTGGCCCCCGCCGACCGTGGCCTGCTGCACGCCGCCGCCGCCATCCTGGCGACGGCCTTTCTCATCAAGGCGGCGGTGTGGCCGCTCAACTTCTGGCTCGTGCCAGCCTACAGTGCCGCCACGGCGCCCGTGGGCGCGCTGTTTGCGCTGATGACCAAGGTGGGTGTCTACACGATTTTGAGGCTGTGGACCCTGCTGTTCAGCAGTGAAGCCGGCGCCTCCGCACTGTTTGGCAGCCTGTGGCTGATTGGCGGCGGCATGGTCACCATGGCGTTTGGCGCCGTGGGGATGCTGGGCTCGCAGCGCCTCACGCATCTGGCCGGGTTTGCCGCCATCCTGTCGTCAGGCACCCTGCTGGCCGCGGCGGGATTTGGCCAGAACCTGCTCACGGCCGGGCTGCTGTATTACCTGCCCAGTTCCACGCTGGCCGTCAGCGCCCTTTTCCTGACGGCTGACCTGATCGACCGCTGGCGCAATGACGGTGCCAGCTACGCCCCGTTCGAGCGAAGCGACAACGCGCCTTTTCTCAACGCCGAGCTCGTTCCCACCGAGGGCCTGAACCTCGACGAAGACGAAGAGGTGCTGATCGGCCGCGTCATCCCCGCCGCTGCCGCCCTGCTGGGCCTGGCCTTTATCGTCTGCACGCTGGTCATTACCGGTCTGCCACCGCTGTCGGGGTTTGTGGGCAAGTTCGCCATGCTCAGCGCACTGCTCAACCCGCTGGGCCTGACCGCTTCGGCCGGCACCCAGCCGGGCGCGCCGGGCTGGGCGCTGTTTGTGCTGATGATTGCCACCGGTCTGCTGGCACTGATTGCCCTCACGCGGGTCGGCATTCGCCATTTCTGGTCCACCCACGTTCGCGTGGCACCCCAGCTGCGTGTGCTGGAGGGGCTGCCCATCGCCGTGCTGCTGGCACTGTGCGTCGCGCTGACCGTGATGGCGGGCCCCCTGATGCAGTTCACGCAGGCCACGGCCGATGCGCTGCATTCGCCAGGCACCTACATCCGCGCCGTGATGCAGGCACAACCCATCCCCGGCCCGACCACGCCAGGCAATGCCCATCTGCCCAAGGAAGCCCCATGAAACGCCTGCTGCCCGCGCCACTGCTGTCGGCCGCGCTGTTCGTGCTGTGGCTGTTGCTGAACCAGTCGCTCAGCCCCGGCAATTTGCTGCTGGCACTGGTGGTGGCGTGGCTGGTGCCCCTGCTCACGCGCGGGCTGCGGCCCCTGCCGGTGCGCATTCGCCGCCCCGGCACGGTGCTGCGGCTGGGTCTGACGGTGGTGGCCGACACCGTGGCGTCCAACCTGGCCGTGGCGCGCCTGCTGCTGGCTCCCGGGCGGCCACGCCATGCTGCGGCCTTTGTGCACATCCCCCTGGAACTGCGCGACCCCAATGCGCTGGCCGTGCTGGCCATGATCGTCTGCATCACACCCGGCACCGCCTGGGCCGAGCTGTCGCTGGACCGCTCCATGCTCATGCTGCACGCGCTGGAGGTGGACGATCCGCAAACCCTGATCGACCACGTCAAGCAGCGTTACGAGCGCCCGCTGATGGAGATTTTTGAATGACCTACCCCATCCTTTCCTGGGCCCTGCCCATTGCCCTGAGCATGCTGGTGCTGGCGATGGTGCTTGCGCTGGTGCGGCTGCTCAAGGGCCCCTCGGCGCAAGACCGTGTGCTAGCGCTGGACTGCATGTACCTCAATGGCATGCTGCTGGCGCTGGTGATGGGCATCCACTATGGGAGCAGCACCTATTTCGAGGGCGCGCTGCTGATTGCGTTGTTCAGTTTTGTCGGCACGACGGCCATGGCCAAGTTTTTGCTGCGCGGCGAGGTGATCGAATGACCGATGCCGCGCTGCCACTGTGGGCCGAAATCACCATCGCGGCGATGGTGCTGACAGGTGCAACCATTGCGCTGCTGGGCTCGTGGGGGTTGCTGCGCCTGAAAACTTATTTCGAGCGCGTGCACGCGCCGTCCATCATTGCCACCATGGGCTGCTGGTGCATCATGCACGGCACCATCGTTTACTTCTCGCTGCAGGGGCAAGGCCTGGCGCTACACGCCCTGCTGATCGCACTGTTCGTAGCCATCACGGTGCCCGTGACCAACATTTTCCTCATGCGCGCCGCCTTGTTCCGCGCACGGCGGGCGGGCAACGATGTGCCCCCGAGCCTGAGCCGCACCACCGACTCGATCGAGCGCGATTCGTGACAGGCGGCCGCGGCCAGGCGGCACCACAACGCTCCTGAATTTATAGCTGCTAGCGCTTTACCATCAAGGGCTAGCGGCATATTTCATCAAATTTTTCTTGCGGCAGCGCCAAAACCTCCGCCACCGGGTGTGTGGATCTCGAACACATCGCCCGGCTGCATTTCGGCCTGGCCGATGTGGTCGAGCAACTCCACGCGGCCATTGGCACGCACCACCTTGTTGACGCCCGGCGCTCCGGGCTTGCCGCCATCCATGCCAAACGCGCCACGGTGGCGGCCATTGGAGAGGATGCTGGCCGTCATTGGCGCAAGAAAGCGGATGCGGCGCACCCCGCCGTTGCCCCCCGCCCAGCGGCCGCCACCGCCCGAGTTGGCACGAATGGCAAAGCTGTCCAGCCGCACCGGAAAACGGAACTCCAGAATCTCCGGGTCGGTCAGCCGGGAATTGGTCATGTGGGTCTGCACCACGCTGGTGCCGCCAAAGCCGCCTACCAGGGCCCCCGCATCGTCGAACACGCCGCCCGCACCACTGCCGCCCGAAATGGTTTCGTAATACTGGTGGCTGGCGTTGCCGAACGTGAAGTTGTTCATGGTGCACTGGCTGGCCGCCATCACGCCCAGCGCTCCCAGCAAGGCATTGGTGATGCAGGTGGAGGTTTCCACATTGCTCGCCACCACCGCGGCCGGTGGCAGCGGGTTGAGCATGGAGCCGGGCGGGATGATCACATTCAGCGGCTTCAGGCACCCGGCGTTCAGCGGGATGTCATCCTGAACCAGCGTGCGAAACACATACAGCACCGCCGCCATGCACACCGCCGTGGGTGCATTGAAGTTGTTGCTCTGCTGCGCGCTGGTGCCGGTGAAATCGATAGTGGCGCTGCGGCTCTCCGCATCCACCTTCACGGCCACGCTGATCTGCGCGCCGTTGTCCAGGGGCAGCGTGAACGCGCCGTCCTTGAGGCGCGTGATGGCGCGGAGCACCGATTCTTCGGCGTTGTCCTGCACATGGCCCATGTAGGCCTGCACCACGGGCAGGCTGAACTGCTGCACCATCTTGCCAAGCTCTTGCACGCCCTTTTCGTTGGCGGCAATCTGCGCTTTCAGGTCGGCCAGGTTCTGCTGCGGGTTGCGTGAGGGGTATTCACCGCTTTGGAGCAGGGCCAGCATTTCGGCCTCGCGCAGCACCCCGCGCTCGACCAGCTTGAAGTTGCGGATCTGCACGCCCTCTTCCTCGATGCGCGTGGAAAACGGCGGCATCGAGCCCGGCGTGATGCCGCCCACGTCGGCGTGGTGGCCCCGGCTGCCCACGTAAAAGCTGGGCTGCGCGCCGTCGGCAAGGTACACCGGCGTGATCACCGTGATGTCGGGCAGGTGCGTGCCGCCGTGGTAGGGGTCGTTGAGCACATACACATCGCCGGGCTGCATCGTGGCGCGGTTCTCGCGGATCACGGTTTTGATGCTCTCGCCCATCGACCCCAGGTGCACCGGCATGTGCGGCGCGTTGGCAATCAAATGGCCCGTCGCATCGAACAGCGCGCAGCTGAAGTCGAGGCGCTCCTTGATGTTCACCGAATACGCCGTGTTCTGCAGCTGCAGCCCCATCTGCTCGGCAATGTTCATGAAGAGGTTGTTGAAGAGCTCCAGCAGCACGGGGTCGGCCGTGGTGCCCGCCGCGCAATGCACGGCGCGCGCCGCACAGCGGTTGAGCAGCAGGTGGTCAAGGTCGGTCAGCTGCGCCTGCCAGCCGGGTTCGACCACCGTGGTGGCATTCTTCTCGGCAATGATGGCCGGGCCGGGGATCACGTCGCCGGGGCGCAGGTCTTCACGCTCCACCAGCGCGGCATCGTCCCAGGCGGGGGCACCGCTGGTGCCCACGGTGTACATGCGCACGGTGCTGCGGCGCGGCACCTCGCGCGGCGGGTGCACTACGTGGCGCGGCTCCATGGGGGCATCGCCGGGCAACACGGCCTCGACCGACACGGCCTCCACCACCAGACCCTTGCCCTGCATGAGAAACGAAAACCGCTGGCGGTAGGCGTTCTCGAATGTGGCGGTGATCTCGGCCTGGGTGCCAAACGGCACGACCAGGGCCGAATCGGTGCCCTCGTAGCGCACATGCACGCGGCGATGCACCACCGCCGCGCCAGCGCCCGCCTGCTGGCGCTGCAGCACGGCGCGCGCCGTGCTGGCCAGCGTATCCAGCGTGGCTTCGATGCCCGCCAGTGCCTCGGGCGCCAGCGTGCATTCCACGGTCTGCTCGCGGATCACGTTCTGATCGGCCAGGCCCATGCCATAGGCGCTCAGCACGCCCGCCAGCGGGTGCACAAAAACCTGCGCCATGCCCAGTGCGTCGGCCACCAGGCAGGCGTGCTGGCCGCCCGCGCCGCCAAAGCACTGCAGGGTGTAGCGCGTCACGTCGTAGCCACGGGCCACGCTGATCTTCTTGATGGCATTGGCCATCTGCTGCACGGCGATCTGGATGAAACCGTGGGCCACTTCCTCAGGCGCTCGCCCGGTCTGCACGGCAAGCGCACCAAACTGTGCGCGCACCACGTCAGCATCCAGCGGCTCGTTGGCCGCCTGGCCAAACACCTGCGGAAAATGCGCCGGCTGGATCTTGCCCACCATCACATTCGCATCGGTCACGGCCAGCGGGCCGCCCCGGCGGTAGCTGGCGGGGCCAGGGTGGGCGCCGGCACTCTCGGGGCCGACACGAAAGCGGGCGCCGTCAAAGCCCAGCACCGAGCCGCCACCGGCCGCCACCGTGTGGATGCCCATCATGGGCGCGCGCATGCGCACGCCAGCCACCTGTGTCTCAAACTCGCGCTCGAATGCGCCCGCATAGTGGCTCACATCGGTGCTGGTGCCGCCCATGTCGAAGCCGATCACGCGATCGTGCCCCGCCAACTGCGCAGTCCGGGCCATGCCCACAATGCCGCCCGCCGGGCCCGAGAGGATGGCGTCCTTGCCCTGAAAGTGGTGCGCGTCCGTCAGCCCGCCCGAGGACTGCATGAAGAACAGCGGCACGCCAGGCATCTCGCCCGCGACCTGCGCCACATAGCGGCGCAGGATGGGCGACAGATAAGCATCCACCACCGTGGTGTCGCCCCGGCTCACGAACTTCATCATGGGGCTGGTGGCGTGCGACGTGCTGATCTGCGTGAACCCCGCCTGCTCGGCCAGGCGGGCGGCCGCCTGCTCGTGGGCGGTGTAACGCCAGCCATGCATGAACACGATGGCCACGCTGCGCAGGCCCGCATCGTAGGCGGCCCACAGGCGTTCTTTGAGGTGCTCCGCATCCAGCGGCTCGATCACCTCGCCGTGCGCGCCCACGCGCTCCTGCGCCTCGATCACGCGGCTGTAAAGCAGCTCGGGCAGCACGATGTGCCGGTCAAACAGGCGCGGGCGGTTCTGATAGGCAATGCGCAGTGCGTCGCGAAAGCCTTTGGTGGTGATGAGCAGCGTGGGCTCGCCCTTGCGCTCCAGCAGCGCATTGGTGGCCACGGTGGTGCCCATCTTCACGCACTCCACCTGCGCGGGCGTCACGGCTTCGCCGGGCTTCAGACCCAGCAGGTGGCGAATGCCGGCCACCGCGGCATCGCGGTACTGCCCAGGGTTTTCAGACAGCAATTTGTGCGTGACCAGCCCGCCATCGGGCCGGCGCCCCACGATGTCAGTGAAGGTGCCGCCCCGGTCAACCCAGAACTGCCAGCGGGGTGAGAAAGAAGGTTCAATCGTCATGAGTTGCTACCGTACTAATAGCTATGAGCGCTTGCCATATAAGCGCAAAAGCCACTTTTTATATCAATTAGAGCGCGCAGCGCAGCCAGAGAAAAAAGATCGGTCCATCAGAGCACAGGATGCATTGGCGTGAGGCCCTCCATCGCAAGAAAACTGCGCTGAGTGGCACACGATGGACACGAAAGGAACGATACCAAACCCGCGCCTTCGTCTGCCATGGGCCCGTGTCACCAAAGCAAGAACCCTGGGCGCGCGCCCCGGATGTGGACAATGGCGCCATGCTGCATGTTCTGTCCATCTGTATCGGCGCCAGCCTCGGCGCCCTGGCCCGCTGGCGCCTGGGCGTGTGGCTCAGCGGGCCCGGCGCGCTGCTGCCCTGGGGCACCCTGGCGGCCAATCTGCTCGGCGGCTACCTCATCGGCGTGTGCGTGGCGGCTTTCCAGGCCCTGCCCCAGATCGACCCCGCCTGGCGCCTGGCGCTGGTCACGGGGTTTCTGGGGGCGCTGACCACGTTTTCCAGCTTTTCGGCCGAGGTGGTGACCATGCTGCAGCAGCAGCGCTACCTGCTGGCAGCCGGCACCACCGGGCTGCACTTGGGGGGCTCGCTGCTCATGACACTCTTGGGCCTGCAGACGGTGGCACTGGCGCTGGCCAGCCGCCCCTGACCGTTGGGCCAGCCCACAGCGCGGCGCGCACCCGGCCTCCCGGTCATTTTGACCTGCAGCGCAATAAGTTACTATCTTTTTAATAGCTTATGACGCACGTCTGTAAAGCGCAGCAGCACTGTTGGCCCTAAAATCCCGCAAGGCTCGCCGCTCCAATGGCTGGCCCCTGTTACAACCCTACTCTCTCAGTCCGGCCCCCGCCGCGACGTCTGGAATCCCCATGGAAGCCAACACCCAACTCAACGAACGCCGCCTGGCCGATGCCTGGGCCGAGCTGCACGCGCACGCCAACAACGACAACCCCCTGCACGCCGATGCCTACCGCCTTGCGTTTGCCGACCCCGAGTTCTTGTTCCGCCGTGAAACGCGCGGCATCCGGTTCCAGCTGGAAATGCTCAAGCCCGACCTGGGCCAGGCCGAGCAAGGCATCGAGAACACCGTGGTGGTGTATGGCAGCGCCCGCTTTGTGGCACCCGACGAGGCGGCCGCCCTACTCAGCGAAGCCGAGGCCAGCGGCGACGAAGAACAACTGCAGCGCGCGCGCCGTGCCATGCGCAACGCGCGCTACTACGACCTTGCCCGCCAGTTTGCCGGCTTGGTGGCCGACCACAGCGAACGCCAGCGACCGGCCGACCGCATCTACATCTGCACGGGCGGCGGCCCCGGCATCATGGAGGCCGCCAACCGGGGCGCCCACGAGGCGGGCGCGCTGAACGTGGGCCTGAACATCGGCCTGCCGCACGAGCAAAGCGGCAACCGCTTCATCTCGCCCTCGCTGAGCTTCAAGTTTCACTACTTTGCCCTGCGCAAGATGCACTTCATGATGCGCGCCAAGGCGCTGGTGGTGTTCCCCGGCGGCTTTGGCACCCTTGATGAACTGTTCGAGGTGCTCACGCTGGTGCAAACCCGCAAGGCCAAGCCGGTGCCCATCGTGCTGTTTGGCGTGGACTACTGGAAGCGCCTCATCAACTTTGACGCCATGGTGGAAGAAGGCACCATCTCGGCCAAAGACCTGCAACTGTTTCACTACACCGACGACCCGCAGGAAGCCTGGGGTCTGATCAAGGCTTTCTACAAGCTCTGATCTTCGGTCGCCACCCCGCGTGCCGGGGTTGGCTCAGGGCAGATCGTCCTCAGAGTCCAGCGCGGGCAATGCCGCCGTGCTGGCGCCCGCCAGCGGTACGGTGGTGTCGGGCGCGGGCAGGTCCTGCACATCGCGCAACTTGCGCTGGATGGCGCGGGTGCGCACGCCCACCTCGTCAAACTTCTTGGCGGCGGCGTCGATCGATTTCTTGGTGGCCTCGACCACATCGCCAAACTTGGCGAACTCGGTCTTGACCATGCCCAGCAGGCTCCACACCTCGGACGAGCGCTTTTCAATCGCCAGCGTCTTGAAGCCCATCTGCAGGCTGTTGAGCATGGCGGCCAGGTTGGCCGGGCCGGTGATCATCACGCGGCAATCGTTTTGCACCGCCTCGACCAGGCCGGGGCGGCGCATCACCTCGGCAAACAGGCCTTCGGTGGGCAAATACAGCACGGCAAAGTCGGTGGTGTGCGGGGGCGATACATATTTGGCAAAGATCTTCTTTGCCTCCAGCTTGATGGAGGTCTCGAACGCGTTGCCCGCCGACAGGATGGCGGCCTTGTCGGCGGCGTCCTGCGCGTCCATGAGCCGCTGGTATTGCTCCACGGGGTATTTGGAGTCGATGGGCAACCACACCGGGTGCTCGTCGTTCTTGCCCGGCAGGCGAATCGCAAACTCGACCAGCTCGTCGCTGCCCGGCACGGTCTTGACGTTGCGCGCAAACTGGTCGGGCGTGAGCACGTTGTCGATGATGGCCCCAAGCTGCATTTCGCCCCAGGTGCCGCGCGACTTCACGTTGGTCATCACGCGTTTGAGGTCGCCCACGCTGCCCGCCAGGGTCTGCATTTCGCCCAGGCCCTTGTGCACCTGCTCCAGCCGGTCAGACACCAGCTTGAAGGATTCGCCCAGGCGCTGCTCCAGCGTGGCGTGCAGCTTTTCGTCCACCGTGCGGCGCATTTCTTCGAGCTTGGTGGCGTTGTCGGCCTGAATGGCGCCCAGACGCTCGTTGAGCGCGGTGCGCAGTTGTTCGGCGTTGTGCTGGCTGCCCTGCACCAGGCCGGTGAGCTGCTGCGACACGGCGTCTTGCAGCACCGAGAACTGGTTCTTGATCTGGTAGCTGTTGCCTTCGAGCTGGTCCTTGAGCGCGGTCGACATGGTGCCCAGCTGGCTCTGGATGTCGGCCTTGAGCGAGTCGAGCGTGATGCGCGTGGCGGCCGTCAGCGCCTCGAAACGCTCTTGAATGCGCTTTTCAAACAGCGCTGCGCTCTCGCCCATGGCCTCGCGCGACTTGACGCTCTCAAAGGCCAAGGCGGCCGTGGTGGTGGTGAGCTCGGTGCGAAAACCCACCAGTGTGGCCGACAGCTCGGTGCGCGCGGTGGCGGCATCGGCCTGGCCCTGCGCCAGGTGGGCCAGCAGCGCCTTGCTGCTTTCTTCCAGGCGCCCGGCCACGGCCTGCTGCAGACCATCAAAGCGCTGGGCCAGCGAGGCATCCAGCGCGGTCTGGCGCTGGGTCAGGGCGGCATCGAACACCGACAGGCGCTGCTCCAGCCGCCCCTCAAATACGCCAAAGGCCGCCAGCAATTCGGAGCGGCTGTTGCGCGATTCACTCACCGCCTGGGCCAGGCGTTCGTCAACGGCGTGGCGCAGGGTTTCGAGCGTGGTTTGCGTGGTTTGTGTGAAACCGCTGAGCTGGTGGGCCAGCGCATCCATGGCGCCATCGTTCTTGGCCACTGCCAGCTGGGTGGCCTGGCCAGTCTGTTCCAGGGCCTGCAGCCGCGCCAGCCACTCGGGCGGCAGGTCCACACGGGGGCGGCGCACCAGCAGCAGCACCAAAAGCAGCAGCACCAGGGCCAGCGCGGCCAACAAAACAAGCGTGTCAGTAGTCAAGGCATTCACTATTATATTTATAGCATCTTGCGCTTATCCCATAAGCGCTAGAGGCCAATTTGATTCAAATTTCAGGCAGATCGCATCGCAGCCGGCTGGTTCACCGGCGTGAGCGGGCCGCGCCCGTCAAAAAAGGCGATCAGGTTGTCGGCCGCCAGGTTGGCCATGGCCAGGCGCGTGGGCACGGTGGCGCTGGCGATGTGCGGCGTGAGCACCACATTGGGCACCGTCAGCAGATCGGGGTGCACGCTGGGCTCGCCCTCGAACACATCCAGGCCCGCCGCCACAATGCGCCGTTCACGCAGCGCCTGCGCCAGGGCCGCGTCGTCCACGATGCCGCCGCGCGCAATGTTGATCAGCGTGGCCGTGGGCTTCATCAGCGCCAGTTCGACCGCGCCAATCGTGTGGTGCGATGCCGGGGTGTACGGCAGCACCAGCACCACATGGTCGGCCGTGCGCAGCAGCTCGTCCTTTTCGACATAGCGGGCCTTGCATTCGCCCTCCAGCTGCGGCGACAGGCGCGAGCGGTTGTGATAGACCACGTTCATGCCAAAGCCGTGCGCCCCGCGCTTGGCAATGCCCTGCCCGATGCGGCCCATGCCGATGATGCCCAGCGTGCTGCCGTGGATGTCGCTGCCCGCAAACATGTCGTAGCGCCAGGTGGTCCACTTGCCGGCGCGCAGGAAATGTTCGCTCTCGGTCAGGCGGCGGGCCGTGGCCATGAGCAACGCAAAGCCGAAGTCGGCCGTGGTTTCGGTCAGCACGTCGGGGGTGTTGGTGCCCTGCACGCCGGCGGCGGTCATGGCATCTACATCAAAGTTGTTGTAGCCCACAGCCATGTTGGCCACGATTTTCAGGCGCGGCGCGGCAGCGATGAGGGCGGCGTCGATGCGCTGGCTGCCGGTGGTGAAGGCGCCGTCCTTGTCGGCCAGCCGCGCGGCCAGCTCGTGGGGAGACCAGATCACATCATCGGGGTTGGATTCGACCTCGAAATGCTGCGCCAGGCGCTCCACCACCTCAGGAAAAATCGCGCGGGCAACCAGGATGCGGGGCTTGCTCATTTTTCTTCTCCAATGTGTTGTGCGTCAATCACAGCTGATGAAACTGGCACGATCCAGGCCGGGGCCGCCGAGCAAGGGCTGCCCTGCAGCGAGGGCGGCGTTCCCCTTCCCGCAGCGCGTAGCGATGCGAGAGAAGGGGGAAGCGGCAAAGTCGCTCAGGGGGATGTACTTCACTTGAACCAGATGAAGGTCATGACAATGAACAAGGGCACGAGGATGCCAAAGGACCACAGCATGTAGCCAAAGAAGCTGGGCATCTTCACGCCGCGGTCTTCGGCAATGGCTTTGACCATCAGGTTGGGCGCGTTGCCGATGTAGGTGTTGGCGCCCATGAACACGGCGCCTGCCGAAATAGCGGCCAACGTGGGGGCCAGCGTGGTCATGAGCACGGCCGGATCGCCCCCGGCGGTATTGAAGAACACCAGGTAAGTGGGGGCGTTGTCCAGAAACGAAGACAGCGCACCGGTGGCCCAGAAATACATCGCCGGATCGGGCGATCCGTCAGGCCGCGTGACGGCGGCCACGATGGCGCCAAACGGCCCGTTGAGGCCCGCCTTGAGCATGGCGATCACGGGAATGATGGTCAGGAAGATGCCCGCAAACAGCTTGGCCACCTCCTGCATGGGCCCCCAGCCGAACTGGTTGTCGGCATGGACTTTTTTCGGCGTGAGCCAGAGCGAGGTCAGCGTGACGATGACCAGGCCCACATCGCGCACGATGCCGGGCAATCCCACCTCGGTGCCCGCGATGTTGAACACCACCGACGACTTCCAGAATCCGCTGAGCAGCACCAGCGCGACCACCACGCCCAGCAAGGCAAAGTTGACCTTGCCATCAAAACCAATATCGCGGGTGTCGGGCGTCGGGTCTTGCGGTGTCACCTCTTGTTGGCGGCGGTAGTACCAGCTGTCAAGCGCATAAAACAGCACCAGCAAAACGCCCACCAGAAACAGCGTCTCCTGGTAGATGTGCCCTACCGTCCAGAAGAAATCCACGCCTTTCAAAAAGCCCAGAAACAGCGGCGGATCACCCAGCGGCGTGAGCGAGCCACCCGCATTCGACACGATGAAGATGAAGAACACCACCACATGGGCCACATGCTTGCGGTTGTCGTTGGCGCGGATCAGGGGGCGAATCAGCAGCATCGATGCCCCCGTAGTCCCCATGAAACTGGCCAGCACGGCGCCAATGGCCAGGATGGCCGTGTTGAGCCCCGGGCTGCCATGCAGGTTGCCGCGGATGTAGATGCCACCCGACACCGCAAACAGCGCGGTGAGCAAAATGACGAAGGGAATGTATTCGGCCAGCAGCGCATGCACGAAGCTGGCGCCGGCCACCCCGGGGCCAAACACCACGGCAAACGGCACCAGAAACGCCAGCCCCCAGGCCGCCGCCACCTTGCCAAAATGGTGGTGCCAGAAAATGGGGGCGAACAGGGGCACCAGCGCAATCGACAGCAACAGGCCGGCAAACGGCACGCCCCACAGCATCGAAAGGCGGCCGCCATCAAGGTCGGCGGCACAGGCCAGGCCAGGCAACGCGAACAGGGCGATCGAGGTCAACCAGCGTGAAATCTTCATGGATTTGTCTCCTTCTTTCGTTCTTGTTGAGCGTGGGCTTTGGCCACGCACGGAGTGGGCAGCGTGTTTTACGTCATCAGGGCACCGAGGGAATCTCGAATACCTGGCGCAGGTAGGCCAGGTATTTTTCGTCATCGCACATGCCCTTGCCGGGCGCGTCAGACACCTTGGCCACCGGCTGGTCGTTGCAGCGCGTCATCTTGATGACCACCTGCAGCGGCTCGTAACCGAGGTCGTTGGTGAGGTTGGTGCCAATGCCAAACGCCAGCTGGCAGCGCCCCCGGAACTGCTGGTACAGCTCGATGGTGCGCGGCACCGTGAGGGCGTCACTGAAGATCAGTGTTTTGGTCAGCGGGTCCACGCGGTTCTTGCGGTAGTGGTCGAGCAGGCGCTCGCCCCAGGCAAACGGGTCGCCGCTGTCATGCCGGGCGCCGTCAAAGAGCTTGCAGAAATACAGGTCGAAGTCGCGCAGAAAGGCGCTCATGCCATACACGTCGGACAGCGCAATGCCCAGGTCGCCCCGGTATTCCTTGGCCCACATTTCAAAGCCGAACACCTGGCTGTCGCGCAGGCGCGGGCCGAGCGCCTGGCAGGCCTGCAGGTATTCGTGCGCCATGGTTCCCAGCGGCGTCACGCCCAGCTTCATGGCATAGAGCACATTGCTGGTGCCCGCAAACTGGCCCGGACCGGGCGGTGCCCCCGGTCGGCGGTCGCCCGTGCCCAGGCGGGCCACCAGCACGCGCAGCAGCTCCTCGTGCCATGCGCGGCTGAAGCGCCTGCGCGTGCCGTAGTCGGCGATCTTGAGGTCGGCCAGCCCCTCGGCCTGCAGCAGCGCCATCTTGTCATCCAGGCGCCGGCGGCCCTCGGGGAAATCAGGCACTTTCTGCGTGTTGCGAAAGTACACCTCGTTCACGATGGCCAGCACCGGAATCTCGAACAGAATGGTGTGCAGCCAGGGCCCGCGGATGGTGATGTCGATCTCGCCCGAGGGCTGCGGCGTGACGGTGATGTATTTCTCGTTCAGCCGGAACAGGCCGAGAAAATCCACAAAATCGCTCTTGATGAAACGCAGCGAGCGCAAGTAAGCGAGCTCGTCATCCTGGAAGTGCAAACTGCACAGGGAGCGTATTTCTGACCGAATCTCGGCTACAAAAGGCGCCAGCTGCACGCCGGGGTTGCGGCACTTGAATTTGTATTCAACCTGCGCCCCCGGAAACTGGTGCAGCACCACCTGCATCATGGTGAACTTGTACAGATCGGTGTCGAGCAGGCTGGTAATGATCATGGTGGAACGGGGCCACGGCGGGGCGGCCCGGGGGTGCAGAAACCATCGCTGGTGAGACCAGGGAGCCCAAAGTGTAGGCCATCAGGCGCGTACAGCCACCCTTCAGAGACACTGAACGCCCCCGGTTGCCAGTTATGTGTCAAAGATGCCTCTAGCGCTTGCACATAAGGCGCAAGCAGCTATGCTTTATATAGCAATTTTTTCAAACGGCAACCACCAGCGCCTGCAGCACGGCACGCAGCCGCTCGGGCACCGGCACAGGACGGCGCGTGGCGCGGTCCACATAAACATGGATGAAATGCCCGGCGGCGGCGCACAACGGCTCGCCCTGGGCAAACAACCCCACCTCATAACGCACACTGGAGCCCCCCAGCCGCGCCACACGGATGCCCGCCTCCACCGTCTGCGGAAACGCCAGCGGAGCAAAATAATTGCATTGGGTTTCGATCACCAGGCCAATGGTTTCACCGGCGTGGATATCCAGCACGCCCTGCTCTATCAAGTGGGCGTTGACGGCCGTGTCGAACCAGCTGTAATACACGACATTGTTCACATGGCCGTAGACATCGTTGTCCATCCAGCGGGTGCTGATGGGGCGGAAGGCCCGATAGGCGCTGCGCGGTTGCGGCGCAGGGCGCGCTGGCTGGGCAGGCTGAGCAGCCAGGGAAGTGGTGGCAGTGGTCATGGCCGCACATTCTGCCAGCGCGCGTGGTATTGCAGGGCCACCCTCCAGGTGGCCAGCTGCGCCTGCAGGGTGTCGGCCATGTCACGGCCATAGCCCCCGGCCATCGTGAAGGCCAGTGGCACGCGGCGCTGCCACGCCCAGTCGAACACCCGGCGGTCACGGGCCTCCAGCCCGTCGTGGCTCAGGGCAAGGCGGCCAAGCCGGTCACCCACATGGGGATCAGCACCCGCCAGATACAGCACCAGCCCGGGTGCAAAGTGCTGGTCCAGCAAATCCAGCGCCTGCTCCAGCGCCTGCAGGTATTCATCGTCCGCACAGCCATCGGGCAATTCCACATCCAGGTCGCCCGCCTCCTTGCGAAACGGAAAGTTGCGCGCCCCGTGCAGCGACAGCGTGAACACGCTGGCATCGCCGCGAAAGATATGCGCCGTGCCGTTGCCCTGGTGCACGTCCAGGTCGATGACCGCTACGCGCAGCGGCTGCGCCGTGCCAGCGCCGCACGCACGCTGCCATTCGGACTGCATGAGGCGTGCGGCCACCGCAACGTCGTTGAACACGCAAAATCCGCTGCCTTTGTCGGCATAGGCGTGGTGCGTGCCGCCGGCCAGATTGCCCGCCAACCCTTCTCGCAGGGCCACGCGGCACGCCGCAATGGTGGCGCCCACCGAGCGCCGGGCACGCTCGGCCATCTCCTCGGACCACGGAAAACCGATCTCTCGCTGTGCCGCTGCAGGCAGGGTGCCGGCAGCGATCGCCTGGATGTAGCCTGGCGTGTGGGCCAGGGCCAGCTCGGCATCTGATGCGGGGGGAGCCACCTGGAGCAGCGCCTGAGGCAATTGCTGCTCCAGCCGGTCACGCAGCAGGCGGTATTTCGCCATGGGAAAGCGGTGCCCATCAGGCAGGGGCAACACAAAATGGTCTGCGTAATAGGCATGCATGACACGATTGTGGCAATCCCGCCCGCGCTGGGGAGTAACCCCTAATATGCTGCATTGCAACAAAAAATGCTTGCAATTGAACGGTGAGCCCCTAAAATTCAACCCATGCTGCACTGCAACATGGCTTTACCGAGTCAAGGTCAGCGCAGATGTCTGTAAGCCACCCTGACCCATCCGGGTTCCATTTTTTAGGAGATATGACATGTCGCTGACCGCAGAACAAATCCTGGCATCCCACAAAGCCAACATCGAAACCCTGTTCGGCCTGACCACCAAGGCGTTCGAAGGCGTGGAAAAGCTGGTTGAACTGAACGTGACCGCTTCGCGCGCTGCCCTGTCGGAAGCCGCCCAGCACACCCAGGCTGTCTTGGGCGTGAAAGACGCACAAGAACTGCTGGCACTGCAAGCTGGCCTGTTCCAGCCTCTGGCTGAAAAGACCGCCGCCTACAGCCGTCACCTGTATGACATCGCTTCTGGCACCGGCGCCGAGTTCGGCAAGGCCCTCGAATCGCAAACCACCGATGCCCAAAAGGCATTTACCACCCTGGTGGACAGCGCTGCAAAGAACGCCCCCGCCGGCTCTGAAACTGCCGTCGCTGTGATGAAGAGCGCCGTGGCCGCTGCCAACAACGCTTTCGAGTCGGTGCAAAAGGCCGTCAAGCAAGCTTCTGACGTTGCCGAAGCCAACTTCAATGCCGTCGCCAGCACCGCTGCCGATGCTGCCAAGTCGGCCACTCCCCGCAAGCGTTAAGCAAAACATCGCTGCGCTGCAGAGTGCGAACTCTGGCCAGCCATCAGGGATTTCCCTGATAATACGGACATCGCCCTGGCAACGGGGCATCCAGTTGTCTCCTTGGATCCTCTCGAAACCCCCGTTTCAGGGATCCTTTTAAAGCCCGATCCCAGCATCGGGCTTTTTTTTGCCTGCGCGACTGGTGTTTAGCGCGTGCATATGGGCGCTTCATGACTCCTCCGTCGCAGACACTGCAACCCAACGGATGGCAGCGCACGTCGCTCTGGGCGAGGCAACACGCGACTTCGGACGAGGTGCGTTAGATGCAAGGAAGTGGATAAAACGTATGGCACCAAGGTGATGAAGTCGGACGTAAGTGTTTCCGCGCTTATCCCGTTGGTCAATTGCTAGTGCGCTTGTTTTCATGGTCTGTCTGACCGTGTGTGACAGGCGGTGAAACAAGCAGACTGATACCCCCAGCAAAAAAGGGTTTGATTTCTGATGAAATCAAACCCTTGGAGCGTATCTATCGAATTTTGGGGTGGCTGATGGGGCTCGAACCCACGACAACAGGAATCACAATCCTGACTTTTTAGTATTTCACCCCGTTGATTGATGCTGATAGAATCAATACAAATCAACAACTTAGGCGTAAAGCACTGGACAAGTGAACAGCCTTATCGTTGATTGAAATTCGGCAATTTCTACTGAATTTGCCTACAGATTGCCTACAGATTCGAAGGGGCACCATGAGCAAGCCACAAAACCGCGTGAGGCTTACCGCTGGCAGGGTTGACGCCTTCACCTGCCCGGCTGGTAAATCCCAGGCTTTTCTATGGGACACCGAAGCCCCCGCCCTAGCGCTGCGCGTGACGCCCACGGGCCGCAAAACCTACGTGTTTGAATCGCGCCTGAACGGGGCAACCCTGCGCCTGAACATTGGCACCGCTACAGACTGGCCGATTGAAAAGGCCAGAGGAGAGGCGCAGCGTCTAAAGGTGCTGGTGGACAGTGGACAAGACCCCCGAGAGCTCGAGCGCCAGCAACAGGCCGCCCAGGCCGCCGAAAGGGCCGCAGCCGTTGCAAAGGTGAAAGCCGACAAAGTGGCCGCCGTAACCGTGGGCGAAGTCTGGGCGGACTACCTAGAAAAGCGCCGCCCGTTTTGGGGTGACCTGCACTACCGTGACCATATCGACAAGGCAAAGGCCGGGGGGTTGCCATCGGGCCGCCGTGGTGGTGGCAAGCAACTGACCAAGCCGGGGCCGCTGGCCGCACTGATGCCGCTGGCGCTGAAAGACCTTGACCAAGCCACGATAGAACGATGGGCCGCCGATGAAGGCAAAACCCGTCCATCATCCGCCCGGCTGGCATGGCGACTGCTGACCGTGTTTCTAACGTGGTGCGCAGAACAGCCGGAATATGCCGCCCTGCTGCCCGACAAGAACCCGGCCAAGACAAAGAAGGCCCGCGAGGCATTGGGCAAGGCCGGGACGAAATCGGACGTGCTACAGCGCGAGCAACTGGCCGCCTGGTTCGCCGCTGTGCAGCAGATACAGAACCCCATCATTGCCGCCTGCCTGCAAATGATGCTGCTGACGGGTGCCCGCCCTGGCGAAGTGCTGGCGCTTCGCTGGGAGGATGTGAACACGCAATGGAAGGGAATCAGCATCCGTGACAAGGTGGAGGGAGCCCGCGAAATACCGGCTACGCCCTACATGCTGCACTTGCTGGCCGCCCTGCCCCGCCGCAATGAATGGGTGTTCTCCAGCCCCACCAGCGCCAGCGGGTGCCTGACCGAGCCCAACAATCCGCACACACGCGCCTGCAATGCTGCTGGCCTGGAAGGTTTGACCCTGCACGGCCTGCGCCGCTCGTTCAAGAGCCTGACCGAATGGCTGGAGGTGCCGGTGGGCGTGGTGGCACAGATTCAAGGCCACAAGCCCAGCGCTACGGCCGAAAAGCATTACACCGTGCGCCCGCTGGAACTGCTGCGCGTGCACCATGAGCGCATCGAGGCTTGGATTCTGGAACAGGCCGGGATTGTGTTTGATTCCCAGGCCGAACCGGGCAAGCTGCGCGTTGTTGGCGTCGCATGAAATAACGCAACTACAAATAATCCTTGAACTTCAAATAAACGTAGCTACACTAAACCATGAATGTGACGTTCGACCCGGCAAAAGATGCCGCCAATGTGGCAAAGCATGGCGTCTCACTGACCGAGGCAGCAGGCTTTGAATGGGGAACCGCCGTAGTGTGGCCGGACACGCGCCGGGACTATGGCGAGGCCCGCATGGTGGCGCTGGGGTACATCGGCCTGCGCATCATGGCGCTGGTGTTTGTTGACAGGCCCCCAGAGCAGCCGACCGAGCGCCGCATCATCAGTTTGAGAAAGGCCAACAGCCGAGAGGTGAAACGCTATGCCGAAACTTAAAGCCGGAACCATCCTGCCCACCCCTGCCGAGGATGCCGCTATTACCGCCGCTGCGCTGGCAGACCCTGATGCCGTACCTTTCACCGATGCCGAATGGGAGCAGGTCAAGCCGCTGGTGCGCCGTGGCCGCCCGCTGGGTAGTGGCACCAAGGCTCAAGTTACCCTGCGCCTGGACGTGGAGGTATTGGAGAAATTCAGAGCATCGGGCGATGGCTGGCAAACCCGCATCAATGAGGCCTTGAAAAGCTGGGTGCAGACGCACGCCTGACCGTTTTCGCCCCAGCTAGGCCCGCTTCGAAACCGGGCTGAAAAGCGGGACACCTTCACCCGCCTGCTGGGGCTCCTTTGAAGGGCACTTGAAGGGGTGCGCAATGGAAGCGGAATACAACATCGAGCACGCGAGGGAAATTCTGGAGCAATCCGGGTTGCTGGGCAAATACCTGCTGCTCGATGAACGTGGCGTGTGGCCTGGAATTGAGCGTGACCTTCTTTTGCTGACTGAAACAGAGGGGCTGCGCTGGCGACCCGCCAGACAACTACAGCACCTGCCCGGCGCGCCAGAGGTCAAAGACACGCCCATGCTGCCCAACCCGTTCACTGCGCGGGAGCTGGCTGCATTCATGCTGGACGGCGCTGGCGCATTGGTGGCGGATTTTTATGGCGAATGGGACGACGGGCCAGACCCGGACAGCTTGCGTGCAATCGACCCGGATTCAAAAGCACGCCGCGCCGTGACTGAGGCATTCACCGCGTACCGCATGGCAATCGAGAAGGTGGGCAAATACGACATGGATGCACTGGCGCGCAGGGATGCAGCGCATACGGCGTACTGGAAAAGCAGCAACGACAAGGCGTTTTCGAAGGCGTTTGAAGATGCCCAGGCTGAATGGGACGCCGCCTATCAGGCGTGGCTGACCAAGATGGTTCGTTGCCTGCTGGAGCCACAGGCCGCAGCTCCTGCGTTGCACGTTGCTACTGAACCAACTCAAGAACAGAGGCAGACTTACCGCTGGCAACTGTGCATAGATGCTGGACTGACGATGCCAGAGGACACCTACTCACACCTACCGCGTGGAATAGGCAAGGTTGCCGAGAGTCTGGGCATTACCCGGCAGGCGTTGCAGCAAGACCTGAACGCGCACCGCGAGCGACTTTTCGGCAAGTAAATGGCAAGCGAACGGCAGGCGCTTACCTGCCGATGTATGCGAATACTTGGGAACCGTCATCAATCAACGCCCGCATGGGCAGAGGACGGTAACCAATGCAACCCGCAACCCAACACAGCGCTGACACCCGCCGCGCTGTATCCGAGCCCCAGCAGTTCCCCCCGCTGGAACAGGTCAACCGCCCCACGGTGCCGACCGAGCAAGCCGCCCATTACCTGCTGCGCCGCCCCCAAACTTTGAGGGGCTGGGCCTGTGCTGAAACCTTCCCCGATGGCCTGCGCCCGGTGCGCATCAATGGCCGCTTGGGCTGGCCTGTGGCTGGCATCCGCCGCGTGCTGGGGGTGGCAGCATGAGCACCACCACCATCTACACCCACCCGGACGGCCACGAAATCGCCGTGGGCGATGGCCTGCTGACTGCCTGCACCAGCGAAGGCACCGCAGTTTCCCTGCCCATTGGCCCTGACGGCCTGCGCGATGTGGCTGCAAAGCTGCTGGCGCTGGCCGATGCAGACGAGGCCGATGGGGCTGAACGTGCCGGTGCTGCATTGGGCGGCGAGTTGCTGGCCGAACTGCTGGCGCTGCGTTGCAGCCCCCAGGCCGATGCGCTGCGCCACGTTCACGGCAAGCTGCTGGCCCTGCACAAGCTGGAGCACTTCGACCGCGCCGCTGGTGGCTTTGCCGTGGCACTGGTTGCCGTGCTGGTGCTGGGCATTGCGAACCTGCCGAAGTTTGAAGGGGCGAAGCAATGAAAAAAGCCCCCGCTATGAAGCAAGGGGCCGCCGTGGCAGGCACTCCGATTTTCCCTCAAAGAACCAACACCGTTACCGCCGAAGTTTTGGCCCGGCTGCTGCGTGGCGAAGTGCTCACGTCACTGGATTCTGTTTTTGATTCCAGCACCACGCGCCTGAGCGCATTCATTTTCACCCTCAACGGGAACGGCTGGGAGATTGAATCGGAGCCCTTCGCCGCCGGTTGCAAAGATGGCCGGGTTTCGTGGCCGCACAAGTACTACCTGCGCACAGAGGTGATTGCGAAGGCTGGCCCAGGCGCTGCCGCATGGTGCGCCGCCGTGTTCAAAGCCCGGCGCGATTTACGTCGCAAGGCCGCCCAGGCCGAGCGCGAGGCCGCACGGCTGAACGCCATGCGACGCGCAAGCCGTGTGCATCCGGGGCAGCAGGGGTTGTTTGAGGCGGGCTTCTGACATGGCCGGGGACATTGCCTACTTCGCGGCAAAGACTGTCAGCATGAGCAAGGTCAACGGGCGCAAGCCCTGCGACCTGCTGACTGCCGCCCGCCATAACCTGCGCGAGATTCAGGCCGAGCTGGGCAGCGTGGGCCGGATTGACCCAGGCCGCAGCGCCACGAATGCCATCCTGGCAGGCCCAGCCGAGGCCGCCCAGGTTCAGGCCCTGGCCGTGGACTTGCTGGCCGCTGCTGGGCTCAACCCTGCTGCCATGCGCCGCGACCACGTTCAAGCGCTGGAGTTTGTTTTCAGCCTGCCGCCATCGTGTGGGGTTGACCCTGCCGCCTACTTCACCCGCTGCCTTGCGTGGCTGATGGAGGCCCTGCCGCTGCCGGTGCTGTCTGCCGTGAGCCATGCCGACGAGGTGGCACCGCATCTTCACGTCCTGCTGCTGCCGCTGGCCGATGGTGTGTATGCGGGAGGCAAACCCGTGGAGCGCCCCAGGCTGCTGCGACTGCGCGAGAGCTTTTTCAACGTGGTGGCCGGGCCTGCCGGATTGCAGCGCGAGTCGGCCAAGCTGCGCGGACAGGCCAAACGCTGGGCAGTTGCCGCAGTCATGGCCCGCTGTGAGGCGATGGGACTGCCTGCCGCCAATGGCCCGCTGTGGCCGGTGTTGGTGGCCGCCATCGAGCGCGACCCGACCGCCGCAGTGCGTGCGCTTGGGATTGAACTGAGCGCCCCAAAAAACCGCCAAACCCAGGCCGAGCCAAACCCTATAGGGATTGAAGGAACCACGATGAGCAGCAAAGCAAACCCTATAGGGATTGAAAAACGGGGCGAAAAAATCCAATCCCTATCCTGTGTAGGGATTGACTCAAAAACCACCCTCAAAACAGCCCCTGCGTCCCGCCCAGGCCGAGCACCAGCGATGCCAGAACCGGCCCAGGCTGACCGCGCCCAGGCTGGCGCTGATGACTGCCCAAGGAGCGAGCCCATCCAGTCGCTGAACGACCTTTGGCAGCGTGTCGGCATCCGTGCGATGGCTCTGCCGAAGATTGGCCGCGCCGGGGCTCTGCTGGCCGACAAGACCGCCGCCGGACGCACCGACCGCCTGAGCGTGGCGCAGGCCGCCCAGCTTGAGGCCATCGCCCGGCAGACCCGCAAGCAGCCTGCGCCCGTGCTGGCCGACCCAGACGACGACCGGCATGTTGACCGCAGCGAAGCCCAAGACCTGCACGCCTGGAACGATTGAACCCGAGGACACCACCATGACCACCAAACTGACCCACCACCACTTGAGCACCGAGCAGGTAAACGACGAGCACGGCACGGCCATCATGCTGACCCAGCAAGACGGGATTGAAGAACCGCAATCCGTGCTGGTGCATCCGTTCCAGCTTCGGGCAGTCTGTGAACAGTTCGGCATCATCGCCAGTGACACCCGTGCGGCAAAGACCATCGCCACATTGCAGCGCCGCATGGTGGGACTGCGCGACCGTATCGACAACTTGGCCGACTGGATGGCAAATCACAGCGACCACGCGCACGCCGACCTGAGTTATGAAACGACCCAGCTACGTGCGCTGCAAGACCTGTCGGGCGAGTGGTGTGCGGACTTCGAGGAAGGCTTGCCCGAAGGCTTTGGCGAAGGCTTGCAGCCGAACACCGAACCCGCTGTGGAGTCGGACTCCACGCCAGCACGGCGCAACAGCGCACCCGCCGCCCAGGCTTCATTGCTCTGAGGGGCTGGACATGACCGATGCAGAACGCCGCCAACTGTGGCGCAGCTATGTGGACGCCTACTTTCGAGCGCAAGGGGCGTGGGAGGCCGCAGGAAGGCCGATGCCACGCCCGCCTATGCCTACCCAGCCTGAAGCGGTGCAGGGGCTCCAATGCGGTGCTACGACGCGAGCAGGCACCCCGTGCAAGCTGACCGGACTCTACAAATCCGGGCGCTGCAAGCTGCATGGGGGAATGTCCACCGGGCCAAAGACCGATGCAGGCCGGGAGCAATCGCGCATCAATGGGGCCAAAGGTGGCAGGCCGCGCAACCCGACCCCATGAGAGGATATGGAAACATCACTTTGGCGTCACTGATGGGTCACCACTTGGTTGCCGCCCGGTTGCCACTGGGTTTACAGACTGCACAAAGCCTAAGCAGAGAATCCTGCTTTGCTTAAAATTTAGGCAGCCAAACCAACCCGAAGCGAAGCGATGCGCCTGAATCTCTCTGATGCTGTGGATGACCTGGCCCCGCCGCCCCCGCCGTGCTTTTTCAACCGGGGGAGCTGGATTGCCTACCTCAAGAGCGCAGCCGCAGCGCAGAACCACAAGGGAAGCCAGCCCGTCATCATCGTGGCCGCTGATGGCGAACCGGCATTCAACACCCGCCTGAACTACTGCGCGGACTGCACCCAGGCAAAGAGCCTGGAGATGCAGGGCAAGGGCCGGTGCAACCCCTACCACCTGAGCGATGACCCCGAGCCGGTGCCTGCTGGTGGCTGGCAGGCCAGAGATGAGGCTGTGACACAGCGCACCAAAACGCAACAGGCCCAAGACCTACCCGTGAGCCGCGCACTGCGCTTGCAGGATGCTTTTGAACGGCTGGTGACGCACCTGCTGGCGCTGGGTGCCCGCACGGTGTGAGCATGTTCCGCGCATGGCCCAGGCATGATTCGAGCGTGGGGCAACAGTTGCCGCCGATGCCCAGCGCCCCTATCGAGGCTGGCTTTGCGCCCATAACACGCCGAGAACGATGATGTGGAGTCCGATGGTGCCACTGCGGGTAACGCAGACGGCACCTACGCACCTGAGTCCTCTGGTATTCGGAATCAGGAGGGAGCGGACCGCCCCAACTCTACCCCAGGCAACCACATATGTCAGATTGGGTTTCGCTTTTTGGCGCTGCCAGCAAAGCGGTAATCCAGACTTTGGGTTGCTCCGAGTGCGACGACTGGCACCACTCGGTATGTGGTCAGAATTCGCCTGACCGGCAAAGCAATGTGGTGTGCCCCTGGCGCGACGATGAACACCGCCAAGTATGTGAACCGGGTGACACAACTCGCCGGTTCGGCACGGCCAGCAGTTTACGAGGTTCGATATTGGCCGACACAACTTGCCGTGCTACAGTTCGCTCAAGCCGAAAGGCTCGGTGCGTTCAAACACCACATCCGAAGCGGTAGCAGCCCCCACCGATAAGCGGGGTTTTGTCATGCCCAAATTCTGGGGCCGGTGCGCCTGCACTTGTCTCCCATGGTTTCGGGCGGGATGGGCTTACCCGCAAGGATGGCCGCACGGCTTCGGACGTGTTTGAAACATCCCGCCCACCTGCTGCGCGTTCAAACGCAAACGGTGGATTCCTTGCCACTCCCGAAGGAGCCAAGACCATGACCGCAATCACTGAGCGCAAACCCGCGCCCAGCACGTCCACACCGGACACCATCCCCACCGCCAACCTGACCGCCGTTCTGGCCGCCTTCAACGCGGCAAACCTGGCATCCAACTACATCGAGCGCGGCAACTTCGCCGCTGCCCGCCGCAAGCTGGTGCAGGCGCTGGCATCCATCGGCCAACTGCAAGCGGGGGGCTGACCATGAGCAGCACTACCCACACCGCCCACCCCCAGGGCGAGGCCGCCGCATTGCGTGAAGCCCTGCGCCTGGCACTGGCCGCGCTGGAGAAGGCCCTTGATGACGGCTGCGCCATCGAAGCGCACGACCGGATGACGATTGACGGCGACACCTGGACTTTTGGCGGTATCTGCGCCCTGGCCCATGACGCCCTGACCAGAAAAGGGGATTGAGCCATGGCGTACTTCATCCCCGCAGATACCCCACTCAACCCGACCGAGGCCAGAGCCCCCGCAGCGCCCGCCGCTGGGCCATGGACGCCCGCTAACCACATCAAAGATGGGGTGACCAAGCCCATTCGCTTGCTGGCGCTGGGCACAGGGGAATACGGAAAGACCGCGCTGCTGGAGTTCCCTGGCGGCTGGCAGCGCACGATTGACCTGCCCACCGAGGCAGACGCTTGGCACCCGTTGTTCTCTGAGCTGCCACAGGCAGATGTGCAGCGACTGCGCAAGCATGTGGCCCACCCCATCATCCGCCACCCAGACGGCACCCGCACGCGCCGAGGGGCTCTGTCCTTTGTCACCGAGGAAGTCGGCCCAGCAGGCGGATACAAAGCAGAGCGCTGCTTTGATGTTCCCCAAGAGGACTTCTACTCTGGGTGCGTCACGGGCTACCGCTGCGCCGCTGAACTGCTGGAGGCCCTGGCGCGTGGCTACGGGCCGCACATCATCAAGCAACACGTCATCAAGGAAGCACTGCAAGCCAGTGGTGAACCCTACAGCAAGCCATCCCGGCGCGGTGCAGGTTCCGCTTTCATGGAGATTGTCGGTGAGGCCCTGACTTTCATGGCCCGGCACTCCTTGCACGGGCAATACATGGCCGCAAAGATTGCCGAGGCCGAGCGCTTGCAAGCAACCATGGCGGAGCTGGACGCAAAAGAGAAGGCCGCTTTCGTGGAGCGCATGAAGGCCGCCAGACTCAGCAAAGCACAGCGTAGAGTCAGCACCACGGCGCAGCACTGAGCCATGGCGAACGGACGCAACAAGCTACGCCGGGGCGATGCGGGCCGGGACGCTGGCGGGTTCGTGGCCCTGCCGTGGTCGGTGCTGGACTCGCCCGCCTACTCAGGCTTGAGCCATCCGGCCAAGGCTTTGCTGCTGGAGTTCGCCCGCCAGTTCGTGCGTGACAACAACGGGAGGTTGCTGTGCAGCATGACCTACCTTGGCCCGCGTGGCTGGAAGTCCAACGACGTCATCACCCGCGCCGTGCGCGAGCTGGTGGCCGCTGGGTTCGTTCACCAGACCGCACAAGGGCACCGCCCGAGCAAGGCGAGCTGGTACGCCGTGACCTGGCGGGCGCTTGACCGGCACCCAGGCTACGACGTGGGCACCGTGGAGAGCTTCCAGCGTGGTGCGTACCGGCTTTGGGTAGCAGCCCAGCGCCCCGCCGAAATTGCCCCGCCTACACCGTCTCCCGGTGCAGAGAAAAACGCGAGCCTTACACCGTCTCACGGTGTAGAGAGGGCTTCGCGTGCACCGTCTCCCGGTGTAGGAGCGTTGCCTACTGCACCGTCTCCCGGTGCTGTAGAGGGGGGTTTTGGTACTTTCTCTACACCGGGAGACGGTGACCATCTAGAGAAGCCATCTACAGCACAGCGCAGCGGGGATGTTCAGGCTGTTGAAGGGGTGCATGAGAGGGTGGCCCACATCGGGCAGGATGACGACGCCGCCAGCCACACGCAGGCAGCGCCACGACCCACCAGCCCCAGGCGAAGGCCAAAGGGGCCGGGGCTGGATGGTTCCCAGCGCGTGCCGCAACCGTCCGACCCAACTGCGCAGCTTGAGTTGCTGCTGAACCGACAGGGCTGAGGCATGGTTACGGCAAAGGTTACGCCCTGGCGTTGCTTCCAACCGGGCAGGCACTGCCCGATTGCAGAGAGCAGCGCGGAGGGTGGGTACTGAGTGCCCACCCAGCAGAACGACCTACAGACCCGCCGCGAGCGGGTTTTCTTTTGCTGGCGCTGGTGGCCGAATGCCTGCCGCCGTGGGGCTTTTTCTGTGCCGTGACCGGGGCTGGATTTGGGCAAGTTGCCTACAGATTGCCTACAAGCAACAGAAAAGAAAAAACCCCACTACCAAATTGATAGCGGGGTTTCCTTTGTTTACTTGGGGTGGCTGATGGGGCTCGAACCCACGACAACAGGAATCACAATCCTGGACTCTACCAACTGAGCTACAGCCACCGTAGCTTTGTATTATAGCCCGAGAAAACGGGCTGCACTCCAAAATAGTCAAATTTCCAATCAACCCGGCGTGACCTGTGGGCGCGGCACCTTGATCTGAACCTTGAAACGGTCTTTCAACAGTTCGTAATAGGCCAGCCCTTCTGCATTGCTCCACCACTGCAGGTATTGCTGACGCTCTTGTAGAGCGATTTGCTCGTTGGGTGTCTCGCGCGGAACCAGTCGATTGACCTTGGCAGCGGCGTATCCCTGGGCTCCCAGATCCACACCCACCCAGGCTGGCAGGGTGGCTGTATTGGCGCCCAATACCGCATCCACCAAAGGCCTTGGCTGATTTTGGGGCTGGTCACGCGAGACAACGATGGCAGGCTGCAAACCTGCGGTATTGTCGGGCGCAGATTTCCATGCCGCCAGCTTGGCTTCGCCTTCCTTGCGGGCCAGCTCGGCCGATTTTTCGGCGATGTACAGACTGCGCACGCGCGGGCGCACCTCATCCAGCGGGAGGGTGCGAGCAGCGGTGTAGGTACTGACGCGGGCGGCTGCCATCTGGCTGGGGCCGATTTCCACGGCTTCGGTGTTGCGTTTGTTCTCGATGGAATCCGACGAAAAGAGCGCCTCCAGCAACTTGCCGTTTGCCAAGGGGCCCGTGGTTCCTGGTGCCGGCGTGCGGGTGACACCCGAGGCCGTCATGACCTTGAGTTGAAGCTTTTCGGCCACGGGATTGAGACTGTCGGATTGCTCATAGACGCCATTCGCAAACGATTCGGCCACCTCGGCAAATTTGCGCTGGGCTTGCTGTTGCTTGAGCTCTGCTTCCATCGAGGGGCGCAGCTCTTCGAAGCTCGGTTGGCGGGGGGTCTTGATGTCTGTCAGCAAAATGATGTGGTACCCGAAATCGGTTTCCACCACTTCACTGATATCCCCTTTTTTCATCGCAAACGCTGCGTCTTCAAAGGGCTTGACCATGGCGCCAAGCCCAAAGAAATTCAGGTCGCCGCCCGCCGCAGCAGACCCGGTGTCTTCGGAGGATTTTTTGGCAACTTCCGCAAAAGTGGCGGGGGCCTTGCGTACCTGCTCGAGCAACTGGGTTGCACGGGCCTTGGCTTTTTCTCGGTCTGCCGCAGGGGCATCCTTGAGCGCATTGATCAGAATATGGCTGGCGCGACGCTCTTCCTTGCCTGCAAGACGGGCTACGTTTTCCTTGTAATAGGTGCGCAGGTCGTCTTCGTTCAGCGTGATGCCCGCCCGCACACTGTCGATGTCCAGCACCACGTATTCCACCGCCGCCTGCTCAGCCTGCTGGAAATCAGCGGTATGGGTCTGGTAGTAGCTCTCCAGATCGGCATCGGTTGGGGTCACCTTGCCAGAAAAATCCGCCGGGTTGAAGCGCGCAATCTGCACTTCGCGGCGCTGGTACAAGGCATCCAGCGACAGCTTGACCTGCGCATCGGTGCTGAAGGTGGACCCCATCACCCCACCCACGACCTGGTTTACCGAAATATCCCGACGCACATTGGCTTCGAAGCCTTCAGGCGTCAGCCCCTGGGCACCGACCAGTGCACGGTACGCCTCGGCATCCAGGGAACCGTCGGGGCGGCGGAGCTCGGCAATGGCAGGAATCTCTTGCAGACTGCGCGCCAGGCGGCTGTCGCTGGTGACGAGGTGCATTTTCTGGGCGGCGGCCTGAAAAACCCGGTCTCGCACCATGCGCTCCAACGTGGCATAGCGCGCCTCAGGCGAGTCAAGCAGCTTTGCATCCACGCCAGGCGACTGGGCGCGGATTCTGTCTGTCTCCATCTTGTGGGCGTTGTCCCAATCGGTCTGCTTGATGTCTTGACCATCAACACGAGCAACAACAACGCCGGTTTCGGAGAAGTAATTGCTGTCGATGCCCACAAGCACAAACGATGGAATGATCAACAAGAACAGCAAGAGCATCACGATCTTGGAGTGCTTGCGGATGGATTCAAACATGGTCGATCTTTCAGTGACAAAAAAACAAAAGGCGAACTTTCGTTCGCCTTTGTTCGGTGGTGGTGGGTCCTGACGGTCTCGAACCGCCGACCTACTCCGTGTAAAGGAGCCGCTCTACCAACTGAGCTAAGGACCCCGACCTAACTGGACATCAATTCAAGGCGTCTTTCAATGCCTTGCCTGGACGAAACTTTGGAACTTTAGCAGCTTTGATTTTAATCGCAGCGCCGGTGCGGGGATTGCGACCCGTGCGAGCTGCACGCTTGCCAACTGCGAAGGTGCCGAAACCGACGAGCGAAACAGTGCCGCCCTTCTTCAGGGTCTTCTTGACGGCCTCAATCGTGGATTCCAAGGCACGCGCTGCAGCGGCCTTGGAGATGTCGGCGTTGGTAGCGATGTGCTCAATCAGTTCGGTTTTGTTCACAAGAAGCCTCTCGGAAAAGAGTTGGTGGAATGTCTCGCGGATATCTGGTCTTCACACGTCCGAAAGCACAACCCTCGGGGCTGGCGGGCATCAGACGGGGGAATGACTGGCATATGCAGCAGGCGCTGCTGCATCAGATTAAAGCCATCGAGTTTCCGGGTGTCAATACAACACGCTGGTTTGTAGCAGCGTAGTAAACAATTCTAGTCGCATTTCACGGTGCGACGGGGCTTGCAGGGCGCTTTTGTATCAAAGCCGCTGCATGGGCAACATTCCCGATTGACACCATGCCAGTGTTGACGGTTACAGCGCTGACGCGATGGCGCGCCCCAGATCCCGGGTGCAGGCTTTTCCACCGAGATCCGGGGTACGGGGGCCGCCACTTTTCGGATCGAGCACGGCCTCGATGGCCCCCACCACAGCGTCGTGCGCGGCGCGGTAGCCAAGAAAGTCGAGCATCATCGCGCCGCACCAAATTTGCCCGATGGGGTTGGCAATGCCCTGCCCCGCGATGTCGGGGGCCGAGCCGTGAACGGGCTCAAACAGCGAAGGCATGGTGCGTGAAGGGTTCAGGTTGGCGCTAGGCGCAATACCAATGGTGCCGGTACAGGCCGGGCCCAGGTCCGAGAGGATGTCGCCAAACAGGTTGCTGGCCACCACCACATCAAAGAAGTCGGGACGCTGCACAAAGTGTGCGGTGAGGATGTCGATATGGAACCTGTCCACCTTCACATCGGGATACGCCTTGGCCATCTCGGCCACACGCTCGTCCCAGTAGGGCATGGTGATGGCGATGCCGTTGGACTTGGTGGCGCTGGTCAGGTGTTTTTTGGGGCGCGACTGCGCCAACTCAAAGGCGAACTTCAGCACGCGGTCCACGCCGTAACGTGACATCACTGTCTCTTGCATCACGATCTCGCGCGGGGTGCCTTCGTACATGCGGCCACCAATGCTGGAATACTCGCCCTCCGTGTTTTCGCGCACGATCAGCATGTCGATTTCACCCGGCAGGCGGGGCGAGCCATCGCGCCGCACCACAGGGGCAATCACGCCGGGCATCAGGCGCGCGGGGCGCAGGTTGATGTACTGGTCGAACTCGCGGCGAAAAAGCAGCAGCGAGCCCCACAGGGAAACATGGTCGGCAATTTTCTCGGGCCAGCCCACCGCACCAAAGTAAATTGCCTCATGGCCGCCGATCTGGTCCTTCCAGTTGTCGGGCAGCATCTTGCCGTGCTTCTCGTAGTAGTCCCAGCTCGAAAAATCGAAGTGGTCGAACTGCAGGTTAATGCCAAACTTGCGGGCCGCGGCGTCCATCACGTGCAGGCCTTCGGGCATGACCTCTTTGCCAATGCCGTCACCAGCCACGACAGCAATGCGATGTTTCGCCATTCAAACGCTCCTGAAAATATAGCTACTAGCGCTTATCTATCAAGCGCCAGATGCACAAAAGACTTAAATATTATTTGACGCGTGCCCGAATCTCGGGGAGCGCCTTTTGCAGGTAATACACCATCGACCACACTGTGAGCACGGCCGATGCCCAGATGAGCCAGGTGCCCCACACCCCCGTGTCGATCACGCCAAACAGGTGCCCGTCGTACAGCAGGAACGGGATGGCCGTCATCTGCACTGCGGTCTTGAGCTTGCCGATCATGTGCACCGCCACGCTCTTGCTGGCGCCGATCTGCGCCATCCATTCGCGCAGGGCCGATATGGCGATTTCGCGGCCGATGATGATGAGCGCCACGAACACATCGGCGCGCTGCAGATGCACCAGCACCAAAAGCGATGCGCACACCAGAAACTTGTCGGCCACGGGATCGAGAAAGGCGCCAAACGAAGAGGTCTGGTTGAGCTTGCGGGCCAGAAAACCGTCGAGCCAGTCGGTGGCTGCAAACACCACGAACATCACGGTGGCGATGAGATTGCGTGTGGCCGGGTCGAGCGGCGCGTAAAACACCCCCACGATCAAAGGTATCGCGACGATGCGCGTCCAGGTCATGATGGTGGGAATGGTGAAAAACATGGTGTGATTGTGTCACGCTGGCATGGAGACATCAGCGCAGTGCGCGATAGATCTCTTCAGCGAGTTCCCGCGAAATGCCGTCTACCGTCACCAGGTCTTCCACGCTGGCCATCGCCACGCCCCGCACCCCCCCAAAGCGCTGCAGCAGCCGGGCGCGCTTCTTGGGGCCCACGCCGGCAATTTCTTCCAGCTGACCACCGCCTACCCGTACCTTGGCGCGCGCGGCGCGCATGCCGGTGATGGCAAAACGGTGGGCCTCGTCGCGGATCTGCGCCACCAGCATCAGCGCGGCAGAGTCCTTGCCCAGGTAAATTTTTTCGCGGCCATCGGCAAACACCAGCTCTTCCAGCCCCACCTTGCGGCCCTCGCCTTTTTCCACGCCCACGATGCGGGTGAGGTCGAGCCCCAGTGCGGTAAACACCTCGCGCGCCACGCCCACCTGGCCCTTGCCACCGTCGATCAGCACCAGATCGGGCAGGCGCGCCACGCCTTTGGGCCTGGCGGCCTCTTGCCCCCCTGGCGCGGGACGGGCCGCAAAGTCGATGCCACCGGCCTCGCGCGCAGCCTCGGCCACCTTGCTGTAGCGGCGCGTGAGCACCTGGCGCATGGCGGCGTAGTCATCGCCTCCGGTGATGCCCTCGACACGATAGCGGCGGTATTCACTGCTCTGCATCTTGTGGTGGTGAAACACCACGCACGATGCCTGCGTGGATTCGCCCGCCGTGTGCGAGATGTCGAAGCACTCGATGGTGAGTTGGTCCAGGTCTTCGGGCGGCAAGTCCAGCGCCTCGGCCAGGGCCCGGGTGCGCGCCTGCTGCGAGCCCTCTTCGGCCAGCAGACGGGCCAGCTGCAGGTCGGCGTTCTTTTGCGCCATATCGAGCCATGCGCGGCGCTGTTCGCGTGGCTGGTGGATGGCGCTCACGCGCAGGCCGCTTTGCTCGGTCAGCGCTGCCAACAGGGCCTTGTCCACCGGCACGCTGGTGACCAGCAGCGGCGGCACAGGCACGCCGATGTAGTGCTGTCCGATAAAGGCCTCCAGTACCAGCGCTTCCACGGGCCGCACTGGCGGGGCGCCTGGCGGGGTCTCCTCGTCACTCTCTTGTGCAAAAACCCCGGCGGCATCTTCCACATGCACCGGAAAATAAGGCCGGTCACCCAGGTGCCGCCCGCCGCGCACCATGGCCAGGTTCACGCAGGCACGGCCGCCCTGCACGCGGACGGCCAAAATATCCACGTCCTTGTCGTCAGCGGTTTCGATGGCTTGCTGGTGCAGCACGCGTGACAGCGCCTGCATCTGGTTGCGCAGCTCCGCGGCCTGCTCAAACTCCAGCTTGTCCGAATGCGCCATCATGCGCGCCTCCAGCGCCTGCAGCAGCTCCTGGGTTTCGCCGCGCAGCAAGGCCTCAGCGTTCTGCACATCGGCCGCATAGGCCTCGGGCGAGATGAGCTGAACGCAGGGCCCCGTGC
Source organism: Acidovorax sp. BoFeN1 (assembly GCF_003345135.1). Classification (NCBI taxonomy): domain Bacteria; kingdom Pseudomonadati; phylum Pseudomonadota; class Betaproteobacteria; order Burkholderiales; family Comamonadaceae; genus Acidovorax; species Acidovorax sp. BoFeN1. The sequence continues at coordinate 48,972 of NZ_QOZT01000008.1, read as the reverse complement.
AGCGCTTGATCTGGTACAGCAGGCAGGGCCGCGTGCGGTTGGCAAAAACCGTGTCCTCGCAGGTGCGCAACCGGAATACCTTTTGCAGCAGCTGGATGGTTTCCTTTACCGCCCAGGCGCTGGGGTAGGGGCCGAAGTAGCGGTGCTTTTTGTCCACCGCACCGCGGTAATAGGCCATGCGCGGAAACACCTGGCCCGGCGCATCGCCCGTGGCGTTGGCGGTGCCCGTAATCTTGAGGTAGGGGTAGCTCTTGTCGTCCCGAAAAAGGATGTTGAACTTGGGGTTCAGCGTCTTGATGAGGTTGTTTTCGAGCAGCAGCGCCTCGGCCTCCGAGCGCACCACCGTGGTCTCCATGCGCACGATCTTGCCAACCATGTGGCCGATGCGCGTGCCGCCATGGTTCTTTTGAAAATAGCTCGATACCCTGCGCTTGAGGTTGAGCGCCTTGCCCACATACAGCAGCGCATCCTGCGCGTCAAAATAGCGGTAAACACCGGGCAGCGCGGGCAGCGCAGCGACCTGCGCCAGCAGTTCTTCGGAATGCAGATCAGACATGGTGCCTATTGTGGCCGCGCACCAGGTACTACCCGGGAATCAAAAAACAGAATGCTATTATTTTAATAGCTACCAGCGCTTACCCATTAAGCGCCAGCAGCCATTTTTACCATTACTCGGCTTCGATTTTCGAGCTTTTCACCACGCCAGCCCAGTTGGCCAGATCGGCCTTCACGCGCTCGCCCAGCTGCTGCGGGCCCAGGTAGTCGGCCGTGGCGCCCTGCTCCTGCGCCTTCTGCTTGAATGCCGCACTTTGCACCACGGTGCGCAGGTCGGCGGCCAGCTTGTCGATGACGGGCTTTGGCACGGCAGCAGGCGCGAACAGCGCAAACCACGATGTGGCATTCACGCCGGGGTAGCCCGCCTCGGCCGTGGTGGGTGCATCGGGCAGGCTGGGCAGGCGCTCCTTGCCGGTGACGGCCAGCACACGCAGCTTGCCCGACTGGATATGGGGCATGTAGGGCGGCGCGGTGCCAAAGGTCAGGTCTACCTGGCCACCCAGCAGGTCTTGCAGGGCCGGGCCTGTGCCCTTGTAGGGCACGTGCACCATCTTGATGCCGCCCTGCTGCTCCAGCATGGCGCCCGTCACGTGCTGCAACGAGCCGTTGCCCGACGATGCGTAGTTCAGCTTGCCCGGGTTGGCCTTGGCGTAGGCAATCAGCTCGGGCAGCGTCTTCACCGGCAGGTCGGCACGCACCACAATGATCTGTGGCGCCGAGATCACGTTGGCAATGGGCTGAAAGTCGCTCTGCGCCCACTGCGCCACCTTGGTCAGGTGGGGCGAGATCACGTGGTAGCCCGAGTACTGCATGAGCAGGGTGTAGCCATCGGCCTCGGCCCGCTTGACGATGCTGGCCGCAATGTTGCCGTTGCCACCGCCCTTGTTGTCCACCACCACCGACTGGCCCAGCACGGGCGCCAGTGCCTGCGCCACCATGCGCGCCGACAGGTCGGTGGTGCCCCCTGCGGCCGTGGGCACCACCATGGTCACGGTCTTGGTGGGATAGGCGCCCTGCGCCCAGGCGGCACTGCCCAGGCCCATGGCCAGCGCGGCGATGGCCAGGGTGGTGAATTGCTTGCGATTGGTTTTCATGCGATGTCTCCGTTTTCACTGTTGTTGAATACTGTCGGTTGGGCAATGGCTCTGAAGCCCGCGCCCACTCGCTTAACCTACCGTGGCACCGGTGTCCTTGACCACGCGGCTCCACTTGGGCAGGTCAGCCTGCACAAGCGCCCCCAGCTGGGCGGCTGTGCCCTTGAAAGGCTCGCAACCCACGGCGGCCAGTTTCTCGACCACGTCCTTGTGCTCCAGCGCGCGGGCCACCTCGGCCTGCAGCTGCGCCACGATGGGCGCGGGCGTGCCGGCCGGGGCAAACAACGCATACCAGGGGGCCTGGCCAAAGCCCTTGATGGTTTCGCCAATCGTTGGCGCATCAGGCAGAGCCGCCACGCGCTTTTCGTTGACCACGCCCACCACCTTGAGCTTGCCTGCCTTGATGAAGGCAATGGCCGACGGCAGGCTCTGCACCGACAGCGGCACCTGCCCGCCCACCACATCGGTGGCGGCAGCGGCCGATCCCTTGTAGGGAATGTGCTGTAACTGGATGCCCGCGGCCTTTTGCAGCATCTCGCCAATCAGGTGGTTCAGCGTGCCGTTGCCCGCCGAGGCAATCGAATACTTGCCGGGGCTGGCCTTGGCCAGCGTGACCAGCTCGGCCACCGTGTTGCCTGGGAACGAGGGGTGCGCCACCAGCACATAACCGGCCGTGGCAATGGGCGCGACGGGCGCAAAGTCTTTCACCGGGTCAAAGCCCGGGTTCTTGTAGAGCGCGGGGCCAATCACATGCGCACTGTCGGATGTGAGCAGCAGCGTATAGCCGTCGTTGCGCGCGCGGGCCGTGGTGCCCGTGGCCAGGGTGCCTCCAGCTCCGGGGCGGTTCTCCACCACCACGCTCTGGCCCAGCTGCTCGCCGAGTTTTTGCGCCACCACGCGGGCAATCGCATCGTTGGCACCGCCTGCGGCCTGCGGCACCACCACCGTGATGGGCTTGGACGGAAACTTGTCCTGCGCGCTCGCCGTGAAAGCGGCCGAGCACAGCACGGCAGCAGCAAAAATGCGGCGGGACATCGTGGGGTGGGTCATGGTTTTTGTCTCCTGGTGTTATGGATAAAACAAGGCAAGCACGGCGAACCGTTCGCACATCGACGCTCAGCGCGCCAGCGCCCGTTCGCGAATGGCTTCAAAGTCCGCAGGCACCGGGTGCAGCGTCAGGCGCTGGCCCGCCTTGACGATCTGGCTGGGAATATCGTGGCCAATCAGGGCCGGCAGGCGCTGCGCTGCGGCAACCAGCCGGGTCAGGTCCACCCCCGTGTCGTAGCCCATGAGCTGCAGCGCGTGCACGATTTCCTCGCTGCACACATTGCCCGACGCGCCCGGCGCGTAGGGGCAGCCGCCCAGCCCGCCCAGCGAGGCATCAAACCGGTCCGCTCCCGCATCAATGGCCGCCAGCACATTGGCCAGCCCCATGCCTCGCGTGTTGTGAAAGTGCAGCGTGAAATCCATGCCCGGCCAGCGCGCGCGCGCCGCAGTGGTGAGCTGGTGCACCTGGGTCGGATACGCCATGCCCGTCGTGTCGCACAGCGTGATGCCGCGCACGCCCAGGTCGGCAAAACGCTGCACCCAATCGAACACGGCGGACGCGTGCACATTGCCCTCCATGGGGCACCCAAACACGCACGACAGCGACACATTCACCGCCACCTGCGCGGCCTGCGCCGTGGCAACCACCTGCGCCAGGCTGGCAAAAGACTGCTCGCGCGTCATGCGCAGGTTGGAAATGTTGTGCGTTTCGCTGGCCGACATGACGAGGTTCAACTCGTCGGTGCGCGCCTCGATGGCACGCTCGGCACCGCGCAAATTGGGCACCAGGGCGGTGTACACGGTGCCTGGCAGGCGCGTGATCTCGCGCATGACGATCTCGGCATCCCTGAGCGCCGGGATGGCGGTGGGCGAGGTGAACGAGGTCACCTCGATCTTGGAAAGCCCCGCATTCGACAGCGCATTGACCAGTGCAATTTTTTCCTCGGTGGGCACAAAGGCCTGCTCCATCTGCAAGCCGTCGCGCGTGCCCACTTCCTGCATGTGGATGCGGCGCCCCGCACCTTGCCACACCGTGCTGGATGCACTCATTGAATCACCCCTTTGCTGCGCAGCAGCGCAATCTGTTCATCCGACAAACCCGCTTCGGCCAACACGGCGTCGGTGTCGTCACCCAGGTGCGGCGCGCTGCTGCGGATGGTGCCGGGCGTGGCCGAGAGCTTGGGCACGATGCCGGGCACCTGCACCGTGAAGCCGTCGCGCGTGGTTTGCGATAGCAGCATGTCACGGGCGCGGTAGTGCGGGTCTTCGGCAATGTCTTTGGCGGTGTAGACCTTGCCTGCGGGCACACGGGCACCGCCCAGGGCATCGAGCACCTGCTGCACCGTGCGCTGCGCGCTCCAGGCGCCAATGGCGGCATCGAGCTCTTGCACCCGGGCCACGCGACCCGCGTTGTCGGCCAGGTCGGGCGCGGCGCCCAGGTCAGGGCGGCCAATGGTGTCCATCAGCCGCTTGAAGATGCTGTCGCCATTGCCCGCAACCAGCACCCAGCCGTCCTGACACGGGTAGGCGTTGGACGGCGCAATGCCTGGCAGTGCGCTGCCTGCGGCCTCGCGCACCACGCCAAAGGCGCTGTATTCGGGGATCAGGCTTTCCATCACGTTGAACACGGCCTCGTGCAGCGCCACGTCGATCACCTGGCCCTGGCCGCCGTTGACCTTGCGGTGGTACAGCGCCGTGAGCACACCGATGGTGCCGTGCAGCGCCGCCAGCGTGTCGCCAATCGACACGCCCACGCGCACCGGCACGCGGCCGGGCTCGCCCGTCAGATGGCGCAGGCCGCCCATGGCCTCGCCAATGGCGCCAAAGCCCGGCAGGTCTCGGTAGGGGCCGGTCTGGCCGTAGCCCGAGATGCGCAGCATCACCAGGCCGGGGTTGAGCTGGTGCAGCTCTTGCGGCGACATGCCCCAGCCTTCCAGCGTGCCCGGGCGAAAGTTCTCGACCAGCACATCGGCCTCGGCTATCAGCTGGCGGGCGATGGCCTGCCCTTCCTTTTGGCGCAGGTCCAGCGCCACCGAGCGCTTGTTGCGCGACTGCACCTGCCACCACACCGAAGTGCCTTCCTTGATCAGGCGCCAGTTGCGCAGGGGGTCTCCGGTCTCGGGTGCCTCGATCTTGATGACATCGGCGCCAAACTCGCCCAGCGTCTTGCCGCAAAACGGGCCGGCGATGAGCTGGCCCATCTCCACCACGCGCACACCGGCAAGGGCGGCGGGTGAAATGCCATGGGGTGGGGCCGAAAAAGATTGCGACGATTCCATGCAGTGGGGTCTCCGTGGGCGCGCTGCCCGTGTGGGTTTGGCCCGCATCATGCGCACACCGGCCCCGCCCGTAAATCGCTGATGCACGAAGCTGCCATCGCAAAGCGGCATGGCAGACCGGCCGGTTGTTAACATCAGCCCCCCATGAAGCTCGACCCCGTCTCCCTGCGCCTGTTTGTAGCCGTGATGGAAGAAAGCACCATTGCCGCTGCCGCAGCGCGTGAACATCTGGCCGCATCGGCCGTCAGCCGCCGCCTGGCCGACCTGGAGTCCGCGTTGCAGGTAGAGCTGTTCACCCGCAGCAACCGCGGCACCGAGCCCACCGCGGCAGCGTTTGCCCTGCTGCACATGGCGCGCGGCGTACTCAATGACCTCGATGGCATTGCCAGCCAGATGCGCGACTACGGCACCGGTGTGCGCGGCCATGTGCGCGTGGTGGCCAACATCTCGGCCATCACGCAGTTTCTGCCGGGCGAGCTGCAAAGCTTTCTGGCGCTGCACCCGCAGGTGGATGTGCGCCTGCAGGAGCAGATCAGCACCGCGATTGCCCAGTCCGTCGCCGAGAACGCGGCCGATGTGGGCATCCTTAACGATGGCAACTACGGCGACCGCATCACGCTGCTGCCCTACCGCACCGACGAACTCGTGCTGGTGGTACCCACCGGCCACGCACTGGCGCGCCGCAAGGCGGTCACCATGGCCGAAGCACTGGCCTTTGATTTTGTCGGCGTACATCCCGGCAGCGCCATCAACAACCAGCTCACGCGCGCCGCCGCCGAAGCGGGCTTGCCGCTGCGGCTGCGCATCCAGGTCACAAGCTACGACGCGCTGTGCCTGATGGTGGCCGCCGGCCTGGGCATTGGCGTCATGCCGCGTGGCAGTGCCGCGCTGTACAAGGGCACGCTGGCAATCCGGGCCGTCACGCTGAACGAGCCCTGGGCCCAGCGCCGACTGGCGCTGGGCGTGCGCACCGAAGAATCCCTGTCCAGCGTTGCGCGCCTGCTGGTGGACCATCTGCGCAACCCACAACGCCCCACCACCCTGCCATGAACCAGCCCGTAGCCCCCCTGCAGTGGGACATTTTTTGCCGCGTGATCGACAACTTTGGCGACATCGGCGTCTGCTGGCGCCTGGCCACACAACTGGCCGGGCAAGGCCAGCAGGTGCGCCTGTGGGTGGACGACGCCTCGGCCCTGCAGTGGATGGCGCCCCAAGGCTGCCCTGAGGTCGAGGTGCGCGCCTGGGGCTCGCCCGTGCCTGCCGCACACGAGGCGCCACCCGACGTGATGCTGGAGGCCTTCGGCTGCGAAATTGCTCCTGAATTCATAGCTTATAGCGCTTATATGGCAAGCACTACAGGCCAAAAACCCGTCTGGATCAATCTCGAATACCTGTCCGCAGAGGGCTATGTGGAGCGCAACCACCGCCTGCCCTCGCCCATCCTCTCTGGCCCGGCCTTCGGATGGACACGCTGGTTTTTTTACCCCGGTTTCACGGCGGGCACGGGCGGCCTGCTGCGCGAGCCTGACCTGATGGAGCGCCGCAACGCGTTGGATGTGATCGCCTGGCGTGCCGCGCACGCGCCGTTGGCCGCGCATGCTGCCAGTGCTATCAGTGACCCTTGCGACGCCAGTGACGTCAATACACTCGATCCGCAACGCTGGATCTCGCTTTTTTGCTATGAGCCCCCGGCCCTGCCCGACTTGCTGGCGCAATGCACCAAAACCCCCACGCACCTTCTCGTCACGCCCGGCCGTGCCACGAAGGCCGTGTACAACGCCGTGGGCCATTTATTTAACGAAAACGGCTGCCAGCCCTTGATGGAAAAGCGCGATCTGCTATCCATTTCGTATCTTCCCCACTGCACCCAACCTGCGTTTGACGACATGCTGTGGGCCTGCGACCTGAACCTGGTGCGCGGCGAGGACTCCCTGGTGCGGGCGCTGTGGGCCGGGCAGGCGCTGGTGTGGCAGATTTACCCGCAGCACGACAACGCCCACCACGACAAACTCATGGCTTTTCTCGACTGGCTGAAGGCCCCGCCCTCGCTGCGGCGGTTTCACGCTGCTTGGAACGGGCTGGACAACACACCGCTGGTGATGCCCGACGCTGTCACCCTGGCCGAATGGACGGCCTGCGTGCAGGCGGCCCGCGCACAACTGCTGATGCAGGACAACCTGGTGGCGCAACTTTGGCGCTTTGTGCGCGAAAAACGGTAAAATCCAAGGCTTTGCGCAAACAAGGCGCGGCACACCGGTGCCCCGCCTTTGCGCATTTTCGCCGCGGAACATGCATCGGCACGGCGCGCCTTCTTCCCTGAAGGCCACCAGCGAGCGCGTTGAGCGGCCCCAACCCAAGCAACCTGCTATGAAAATCGCTCAAGAAATCCGCGCCGGCAACGTCATCATGCACGGCAAGGACCCCATGGTCGTCCTCAAGACCGAATACGCACGCGGCGGTCGCGGCGCTGCCACCGTGCGCATGAAGCTCAAAAGCCTGATCGGCAACTTCGGCACTGAAAACGTGTTCAAGGCCGACGACAAGATCGACAACGTGATCCTGGACAAGAAGGAGTGCACCTACTCCTACTTTGCCGACCCGATGTACGTCTGCATGGACACCGAGTTCAACCAGTACGAAGTCGAAGCCGAAAACATGGGCGACGCACTGAACTACCTGGAAGACGGCATGACGCTGGAAGTGGTGTTCTACGACGGCAAGGCCATCTCGGTCGAGCTGCCCACCAGCGTCGAACGCGAAATCACCTGGACCGAACCCGCCGTCAAGGGCGACACGTCCGGCAAGGTGCTCAAGCCCGCCAAGATTGCCACCGGCTTCGAAGTGCCCGTGCCGCTGTTCGTATCGCAAGGCGACAAGATTGAAATCGACACCCGCACCGGCGAATACCGCAAGCGCGTGTAAGCATGTCTCATGCAGCAAAAAGGCTTCCCTCGGGAAGCCTTTTTTCTTGGTGTGCCTGCTGGCGTGGCGCTGGTTGGTGCCATGGCAGTACTTCACCAGTGCTATTGAAAAATGAGCTGGTAGCGCTTTCCAATCAATGGTTTCAATGTAAAAACAGCATGAAATCCAATGGAGAAAACCGCTAGCTGCTCACTTTTTAGATGGGCTGCGCCACCAGGTCGTGGCCCTGCACACCCACAATGCGTGCGCGGGTGAACTCGCCCACCTTCATCTGCTTGCTGATTTTTTCGGGCGGCAGCAACTGCACGGTGCCGTCAATCTCGGGCGCATCAGCGTAGCTGCGGCCCACGCCGCCCTTGCGCCCCATGGCGGGGGCGTGGTCCACCAGTACCTGCATGGTTGCGCCCACGCGGCGCTGCAGCTTGGCGACCGATACCTCTTCGGCCACCGCCATGAAGCGCGCCCGGCGCGCCTCGCGCTCCTCCAGGGGCAGCATGCCTGGCAGGTTGTTGGCCTCGGCGCCATTCACGTCGCTGTAGGCAAAGCAGCCCGCGCGGTCGATCTGCGCCTCGCGCATGAAGTCGAGCAGGTGCTGAAACTCCTCTTCGGTCTCGCCGGGGAAGCCCGCAATAAAGGTGCTGCGGATCACCAGCTCGGGGCAGGCCTCGCGCCAGCGCTGGATGCGATCGAGGTTCTTCTCGCCGCTGGCCGGGCGCTTCATGCGCTTGAGCACGTCGGGGTGACTGTGCTGGAAAGGCACGTCCAAGTAGGGCAGCACCAAACCTTGCGCCATCAGCGGAATGATCTCGTCCACGCTCGGGTACGGGTACACGTAGTGCAGGCGAACCCAGGCACCGTAGGGCGCGGCCATTTCACCCAGGGACTGCACCAGCTCCAGCAGGCGCGTCTTGACGGGCTTGCCATCCCAGAAGCCGGTGCGGTACTTCACGTCCACGCCGTAGGCCGAGGTGTCCTGGCTGATGATGAGCAGCTCTTTGACGCCGCCTTCAAACAGCGCCCGGGCCTCTTTCAGCACATCGCCAATGGGGCGCGACACCAGGTCGCCGCGCATGGACGGGATGATGCAGAAGGTGCAGCGGTGGTTGCAGCCTTCGCTGATCTTGAGGTAGGCGTAGTGGCGCGGCGTGAGCTTGATGCCCGCCTCGCCAAAGGCGCCGGGTACCAAGTCGAGAAAGGGGTCGTGCGGTTTGGGCAGGTTGCGGTGCACGGCGTCCATCACCTCCTGCGTGGCCTGCGGGCCGGTCACGGCCAGCACGCTGGGGTGCATTTGCTGCACCAGGTTGCCACCGCCCTCGCCCGAGCGCGCGCCGAGGCAGCCGGTGACGATCACCTTGCCGTTCTCGGCCAGGGCGTCGCCAATGGTGTCCAGGCTCTCTTTGACGGCATCGTCGATGAAGCCGCAGGTGTTGACGATGACCAGGTCCGCGCCTTCAAAGGTCTTGGCGGTCTGGTAACCCTCGGCGCTGAGTTGCGTGAGGATGAGTTCGGAGTCGGTCAGGTTCTTGGGGCAGCCGAGGCTTATGAAGCCGATCTTAGGAATTTTGACTGCCTGTGATGTCGCAACTGCGTCATAACTATATGATTTCATTTGATTTTCGTGGGGCGATCTAGCGGATAAGCTGGGGAAAGTATTTTAATGTGGGCAGGAATTAACCCCAAGCAGACTACATCGAAACATCTGAATTCGGGCCGCCTGCTTCGGGCTGGACGCAGTTGTTCGGATTCATCACGCGACCGGCGGTTCTACCTCTCCGAAAAACAGCACCTGGAGCTTCGGCAGTCGCGTGAAATGCAGCCGACGGATAACTGCAGTAGAAAATCCTAAAAATCATTCGGTGCCGTGTCGTGATCGAAATCGGGGCCTGAGAGAGGATATCGACGTGCTGCTTTTGGCACGTATTCCCCCGAAAGGACTGACATGACCACAAAAACTTCGACTCCAGTCGCCCCCGCATTGCCGATGACCCTCGCTGCGGCTTCCCGCATTCAGGGTTCGACGGCAAAGGGCAATGGCGGTAGTGTTGCCAAGGGCAGCTTTGCGGCGCGCGCGCAGAGTGCCGCAGCGAAGGGTGGCAAACGCTAAATCGGCACGGGCGGCATCCGTGCCGCCCTGTCCAGACACAACAGATATGACGACCTACGTTTTTCCCCAGCTCGGCCTGCTGCTCCGAGCACTCATCACCAGTGCAGGCTACCGTCGCCGAATCACCGACCTCGGCCTGGACAAAGACCTTGACGACTTGGCATCCGACTCACGCCCGGGCTCTTCGTGCGACTTGATGCAGCAGATCGAAGACACCGTTCAACGCGATATGGCAGCGGACTGCGGGGTGCAGTGGGCACAGTTCTTCCGCTTGGCTTGGCACAAAACGCGCGATGCCATTCAGCAGTCCGTGCGGTCGCTCGATACCGGCCCCATCGCTGATGAATCAGGGCGCGAGGTGGTTCGCCTAGGCTTTGAGGTTCCGATGTTGTCGGGCCTTGTGAGGCTGGTGGCTCACCAACACCCTGGCATGGATATCGACTCCTGGTGGACAAGTCCAGTGGCAGCCTGGGTCAAACTAGCGGCAAACTTCGCAAAGTTGACAGAGAGCGAAGCTGTATCCCGCCTTCACGAGACTCCCAGAACGACGGAGCGTTGGATGGCTGGCGAGCCCACCCGTGAGTTGCAGTGGCCCTTCCGTCCGTCAGTGTTGCAGGTTCTTGGCGGCAACAGCGACAGGAAGCAGCACTCGCCCCATGATGTGGACCAACTCACTGGCTGGCTGACCTTCGCCGTCGCCTTCCAATCGCTGGCCATCGAGACCCGTGAACTCGTTCGACGGGATTTCGAGCTGAGACGACAGCATCCATGGTCCATGGGTGAGTTCATGACCAAGCTGACGCATCAGAGCCTGGTTGCAGGTGCACTGCCAATTCGCGAGCTGGCGATCCCGCTGCTGACCCGGATTGAACAGCACTTTTCGGTTGACCGGAGAAATCTCGATGCCGCGCAAAGTGACCTGAACTGCTTTCAACACCTAATCGAGCAGGAAGCCCCGCATTGGCGAAGGTCCTATCAACACATCCATGATCGGTTCGCTGGGAGACTCGCCGCGATTCAGGGCCGCGAGGCCGACGCGATGGCTTTCTATGCGAAAGCCGTTGAGGGCGTCTGGTGGTTCGGTGGCCAGAACCAACTGCCGATGCTGAACGAGGCGTTGCTTTATGCAGTCGGCGTGGGCGACAGCGTCGCGGCCAAGCACTACTGGGACAAGACATTCATGCTGGGCCTCAACCGATGGCCGAAGCGACAACTCGATGAACAAGAGCGCCGCAGGCTGGCCTTTTCATTCGAGCGTCAGTTCTCGCCCCAGAAGGCGAAGGATCGAGTTCCGCCACCTGTTGAGATCATCTTGAGGGACGCCCCCTTTGAACTCAGCCAGGAGCAGTTGAAGAATCCGAACCGGAAGGTGAAACACGCCGAAGGGCGCACGCGACGAACGCCATTGATGGATGCAGCACGCGAAGGCTCACTCTCTGATGTCAAACGCGCCATTGCAGCCGGCGGCGACCCGAACGATTTCATCAAGGAATCCGGAGAGGGGCCACTCACCTATGCCATGCGCCGTGCGTGCGACCGGGGTGATCCAGTCATCATGGATTACTTGTTGAAGCTCGACTTGTTGGAGGACACTGTCAACCGCCAGGCATCAACCAGCCGCGAAACGCCGCTGAAGATTGCCATCGAGATGGCCGACGCGGCAGCCGTCGAGCGTCTGATTGCGTTGGGGGCCGATGTCGAACAGGCCAGCGACTATGTGCCGTCGGCGCTCTGTTACGCGATGCTGCTCTTGCACGGCAGTATTCACCGTACCGACCCGACCCAAGAAGCCGCGTACCTGGAAGGAAAGACCAGGGCCGACGTCCATGATGCCAAGGACGGCGCTGCACTGGACATCGCACTGGCCACGCGACGCCAGAGGCAAGCAGCTCTCCGCGACGCTTCGCCGAGAAATCGCGCCATTTTCGATGCCGTGATGGAACACTACGTACGGCCCGCCGAACCACGTCGCGAGGTGGTGCGCACGCTGTTGAAATGTGGTGCCGATGCCAACCGACGTTACAAGGTCGAACCTCATCATCTGGCCGAATGGACGCCAACCCTGTTCGCTGCCCAGGTCGGAGACATCGACATATTCAAGTCTTTGGTCGAGCATGGCGGCGACACAGACTTGGTGCTGATGCAGTCTTCCGCGCTCGAACGGTATGACGCCCTGTGGATCGCAGTAGATCACGGGCGCCATGCCATCGTCGATTTCCTTGTGAAGCGCGCCAGTGATTCAAGGATCAGCTAAGAAGCCCACCAACTTTTCCAGAATTCGGTTCGGCGCAGCGTCGGGACTTTGCAGGGCTAAAAACAGATCCTCCTGTTGTTGCATCAACAGGGGGACTTTCATGCGCTACTGCCGGGACAAACAGATCAATAAGTTAGTCGCAGACCTTGTACGCGAGGGTTGGCAGTTCAGCCGAGGCAAGCACGGCAAGCTGCGCGCCCCATCTGGCAGTGGGTTCGTGACGGTCCCCAGCACTCCGAGCGACCACCGAACGATCCAGAACCTCTGTCGGGACATACGCAGGCAGGTTTCCACTCCATCGCAAAGATGAAAAGTAGCTTGTGCGAGCGTGCATTTTCAGTTCAGGGATATACAGCGAATTTCCGAAGAGTGACCGCAATCGCGTGCGAAGCAGCCATCGCTCAATGAAAAAAGCCCTCACCTGAGGGTCTTTAGAAAAGTATATTTACAGACGCCTTCGGGCAGCCGAGGCTGACAAACCCGACCTTGGGGGCTTTTGTGGGGGAGAGTGCTTCGCTCATATTCCCGTATTGTCCCAGTTCCGGCGACCCGGCAGTCCGGACAGTGGGATTGAGGCGCAAATCAGCGCTTGAGACCAAAGGCGCCCAGCATCTGCTCGGTCTGCTTTTGCATCTGCTCCTGCATCTGGTTGAGCATCGATTGCGATTGCTCCACGTAGTTGCCCATCATGCCCTTGAGCATGGGCGACTGCAGGCTCATGAACTGCGCCCACATTTCGGGTGTGACGTTTTGCGACTGTTCGGCCAGCTTGGCCTGCACATCAGTGAAAGCCTGCACGTTCTTTTCCAGGTAGGCCCCCATGAAGCCCTGCATCGCATGGCCATAGAAACGGATGATGTTGGCCAGCACCGCCTCGGTAAACATGGGTGCGCCACCAGCCTCTTCTTCGAGGATGATCTGCAGCAGAATGCTGCGCGTGAGGTCTTCGCCCGTCTTGGCATCGCGCACCACCACATTCTGGTGGGCCATGACGAGCTGACGCACTTCGGCCAGGGTGATGTAGGTAGAGGTATCGGTGTCGTAGAGGCGGCGGTTCGGGTATTTCTTGATCACGCGCTGCGCTGTCTTGGCGGCGGGGGCGCTTTTCTTGTCGGGCACTACGGACTCCTCGGGCGCAAGGCCCATTTATTGCAGTGCAGCAGATTCTAGAGAGTGATAGCCCCCTCTCCGGCAAAGGAATACCCTGATGAGTCCGAGCGGGCTATTCCCACCGACCTTGCACCATGGCGGCAGCAATCGCGCGAGTGGGAGTGTGCTTTGGTGCGCTGCCACCGCATGCGTCACTAAATCCGGGCTGGCTCACCACGCAATTCAGCGAGGCAGGCTGCGGTCTTTGGTGGCGTCGGTAACTGTGGGCGCAACGTCTGCATCGACCGTGCCTTCCGGATTCGTCAGCTCGCCGGCGGCACCGCCACTGATCGCGCCAGCCACTGCGCCAAGCGTGCCACCGACCAAGACACCAACCGGACCTGCAACCACGGCACCAACAGCCGCACCCGCAGCCGAACCCGCCACAACACCGCCACCGATCAAGGCAGACTTCGATTCCCGCTCGGTCTCTTCGGGAGTGAGCCCAACCTGGGCTGCGGGAGTCGGATCCTGGGACGGCACACCATGCCCGGGAACAGCCTGCTCGGCAAGGTCTGGGTCAACCGGTTGTGCGCTCGTCGGCTGAGAAGTCAATGAGTTCATGTGTGCTCCTGGGGAAGTGGACGGGGACGCGAGCGAAAACGCTCGCTTACCACCGTTGTAAATTCCACACCGCGCTCTTTGCGTGGTCCAAGAGGCTGTGGCACCGTCAGACAGCATCCCGCGGCACCGCCACCGGTGGCGCACGCCATTAGGTGCCCACAACGAGGTTTGCCAGTAGCCTTTCCACCGGCGCCCGCGAAAGAACCATTGGGGCAACGTTCGCTCGTGCAAACGACAGCACATGGCATGTACGTACTGCCCCCGTGGCAGATCACCCATCGAGCGCATTGCCGCCCCGATAAAACCCGATTGATCTGCGGCACCAATAAAAAAGCCTTCCAAATCGTTGATTTGGAAGGCTTTGACCAATGGTTAGTTGGTAGGCGCGATTGGACTCGAACCAACGACCCCCACCATGTCAAGGTGGTGCTCTAACCAGCTGAGCTACGCGCCTGTCGTTGTTTAGATTTCAATTATAGCCATAAAAATCAGGCTGTTTGGCTGACGCTTCAACAAATCATGGTGAAGAGCCCCCGTCAACTTTCGCGGATACGGCGCACGCAGCTCAGCGCCGCCGTGCAGAGCGCACTCCGGCAACGCCGCCCACAATGCCCAGCACCTTGTTAAGGCGGCCTGAATCGGCAACCTCCACGGTGAAAGTCATCCAGGCGGTGCCCTTGACCGACTGGGTCTGCACACCAATGACATTGGTCTTCTCGCGGGCAAAAACTTCCGAGATATCGCGCAACAAGCCCTGGCGATCGGCCGCCTCCACCGCGACGTCCACCGGGTACACCGCAGCACCCGCCGACGGTTTGTGAGCGCCCCATTCGACTTCGATCACCCGTTCGGCATTGCGCGTTGCCATCTCGCGGAAATTGCTGCAGTCTGCGCGGTGCACGCTCACGCCCTTGCCCCGGGTGACAAAGCCACGGATATCGTCGGGTGGCGCAGGCTTGCAACACTTGGCCAGTTGCGTCATGAGCGAGTCGATGCCCACCACCAGTACGCCGCCTTTGGGCGCTGAGTCGTTGGTGCGGGTCTTCTTCAGCAGCAGGTAATCGTCGTGCTGCAGCACGGGCTCTGGCGGTCGAAAAAGGGTTTCAATGCTGCGCAGTGAAAACTCGTCCTTGCCCACCACCTCGAACAGTGCATCGGCCGACTTGAACCCCAGCTGCACCGCCAGATCGTCCAGTTTCATGGCCGTCTTGCCTTCGCGCTGCAGCAGTTTTTCAACCGCCTCGCGCCCGCGCGCCACCGTTTCATTGGTGGCCTGGGCATTGAACCAGGCACGCACCTTGGCCTTGGCCCGGTTGCTGGTGAGGTAGCCCAGTTCGGCATTGAGCCAGTCGCGCGAGGGGCGGCCTTCCTTGACGGTGGAGATTTCCACGGTCTGGCCGTTTTGCAGCGGGGTATTAAGGGGCACCATGGCGCCATCCACCCGGGCACCCCGGCAGCGATGGCCCAAGCTGGTGTGCACCGCGTAGGCAAAATCGACCGGTGTGGCGCCCTGGGGCAACTCCACCACGGCCGCATCGGGGGTCAGCACGTAGATGCGATCGTCAAAGAGACCCCGGTTTTGCGCTGTGCCGACCAGGTCGCGCTCCCACGCCAGCAACTGGCGCAACACCGCGATCTTGGCGTCGTAATCGCCGGTGGCCGACACGCCCGCATATCCTTTGCTGCCCGCCTCTTTATAGGCCCAGTGCGCGGCCACGCCATGCTCGGCATGGTCGTGCATGGCCTGGGTGCGGATCTGGATTTCGATGGGCTTGCCAGCAGCGTCGCGCACGATGGTGTGCAGCGACTGATAACCATTGGGCTTGGGGCGTGCGATGTAGTCATCGAACTCTTCCACGACGGGTGTGAACTGCTCGTGTACCCAACTGAGGGCCGCATAGCAGTCCTTGACCGATGGCACCACCACGCGCAAGGCCCGGATGTCGAGCACCTGGTCAAAATTGAGCGACTTGCCGCGCATTTTTTTGACGATGCTATAGATATGCTTGGGCCGCCCCTGCACGCTGGCGCTGATGCTGCGCGCGCGCAGGTCGGACTCCAGCCGGGCGCGCAGCTGCTCCATGTAGACCTCGCGCTCGCCGCGCTTTTCGTCGAGCAGGTGCGCAACCTCTTTGTAGGTCTCGGGCTCCAGGAAGCGAAACGACAGATCCTCCAGCTCCCATTTCACCTGCCAGATGCCCAGCCGGTTGGCCAATGGTGCAAACACCTGCAGCGATTCGCGCGCCAGGCTGGGCGACACCGGGGTTTTGCTGGCGGCATGAAAGCGCAGCGTTTGCAGGCGCGAGGCCAGGCGCAGCATGACCACGCGCAGGTCGCGCGAGAACGCCAGCAGCATCTTGCGCACGTTTTCGGTCTGCACCGCCGGGTCGTCCACCTGCTGCGCACCACGCGCCTGCCGCTGCACACGCATCAGATTGGTGGTTTCCACCGCCAGGGCCGCAAAGTTGTCGCCAAAGGCCTTGGCGATCACCTCACGGGGTTTGTTCAGGTGTCCGCAGGCATACACCAGGTAGCCAGCCGCCTGCATGGCGTCCGATCCGCCAATGGCTTTGAGGATGGCGGCCACGGCGTCGGCATGGGCCAGCGTGTTTTCACCGGAATCGAGCATCTCGCCCGCCATAAGGGGCTCGGCAAAGGCGCGAGCGCGCGCCAGGGCATTGACCTGCTCTGGCAGTGTGTGGGCCGTTGCGGCGAGGAGTTGCGGCAGGGTGTCAGCCGCAGGTGCCTGCGCAGCGGCGGCCGGCGGGTACGTTTTCATGCGGCCACCGTTGCTTCGGGGGCCAGCAAAAACTCTGAAACAACCTGCACCTGGTCTTGCGCCATCAAGGTAGGGGCATGCCCCACACCTTCAAACTCGACCAGCTTTGCCATCGGCCCACGGTGCACCATGGCCTGGGCGGTCTCTGGCGAAAGCAGGTCAGACTGCGCGCCCCGCAGCAGCAGTGTGCGCGCGTGGATGCGGTCGTACAGCTGCCACAGCTGCATTGCACTTGCGGCAGAAACCTCGGGCGTCATGGCCTTGAAGGCCTGCGCGATGGCCGGGTCGTAGTGCATGGCCAGGCCGCCATCCGGCAAGGTACGCACCATGTGCCGCGACAGCTCCAGCCACTGCTGGGCGGTGTGCGGACCAAAGCTGGACGACATGATCCACATGGCATCGGCGGCCTGCTGCAGCGAATCAAACCGAACCGGCGCTCCCAGATACTGGCCGATACGTTGCAAGGCGAGCCATTCGATGGCGGGGCCGACGTCGTTGAGCACCAGCCGGCGCACCGGCACGGCCAGCGGCCACAGGCTTCCCACGGCCTTGGCAGAACCGCCGGCCGATTCAGCGGGCTCATCGGCCACGCCCAGCCCGGGCTGGCCACACAGGGCCATGCCGATCAGCCCGCCCATGCTGGTGCCCACCCAGTCCAGCTTCTGCACAGGGGCCTGCTGCTGCAACTGACCCAGCAAAGCCAGCATGTCGGCCGCGTATTGGGGTACCTGGTAGCCAGCGGGGTCGGCCAGCCAGTCGCTTTGACCCCGACCAACCACGTCCGGGCAGATGACCCGGGCATGGCGGCTGAGCGCACGCGCCAGGGTATCGAAATCCCGCCCCTGCCGCGTTAGACCATGCACACACAGCACCACGTGCGGATGGTCCGGGTTGCCCGTGCCGTTCCACTCCCAGTACGCCATGCGATGCTGCGCGGGAGGGCTGGCCAGCGCGCCGGAAAAGGGGCCCGCCGCAGAGGCAGCGCCCGGGCACAGTACGTAGTTCAGCGTAGGTTCAATCATGGGTGCAGGATCCGGCAACAGCGTTCGATAATTGCTGCGTTGCATCGTAATTCATTCGGAGAGACTCCCATGCTCAAAGGCAAAACCGCACTCGTTACCGGCTCCACCAGTGGCATTGGTCTGGGCATCGCCAAGGCCCTCGCCCGCCAGGGCGCCAACATCGTGCTCAATGGTTTTGGCGATGTGGACGGCCCACGCGCCGAGGTGCTGGCCGCCGGTCAGTCGGCAGGTGTCCAGGTGGCCTACCACGGCGCCGACATGAGCCGCGCAGCCGATATCGAGGACATGATGAAGTCCGCTGCATCGCAGTTCGGTCGTGTGGACATCCTCGTGAACAACGCCGGCATCCAGCACGTGGCGAGCATCGAAGATTTTCCGGTGGAGCGCTGGGACGCGATCATCGCCATCAACCTTACAAGCGCCTTCCACACCTCGCGGCTGGCCCTGCCCGCCATGCAGGCGGCCAACTGGGGGCGCATCATCAACGTGGCCTCGGTGCACGGGCTGGTGGGCTCGGCGCAAAAATCGGCCTACGTGGCGGCCAAGCACGGCATCGTGGGCCTGACCAAGGTGACGGCGCTCGAAAATGCGGCCTCTGGCGTCACTTGCAACGCCATTTGCCCCGGCTGGGTGCTGACGCCGCTGGTGCAAAAACAGGTGGATGCCAAGGCGGCAGAGCGCGGCATCACCAACGAAGAAGCCAAGCGCCTGCTGCTGGGCGAAAAAGAGCCTTCCATGCAATTCACCACGCCCGAAGAGCTGGGTGAGCTGGCGGTGTTCTTTTGCTCTCCGGCCGCCAACAACGTGCGTGGCGTGGCGTGGAACATGGACGGCGGCTGGACAGCCCAGTAAGCGGGCCACCAGATCAACGGGGCAGCGGCGGGCAGAAGTCGGCGGCGCAGCATTAACAGGCAGCCACAGCCTGCCGCCATGCGCGCCACAGACGCTATCATTTCAATAGCTTTTAGCGCTTACCCCATAAGGGCTAGAGGCCATTTTAACGTTAAATACACCCCTGGCCCATCTTTCGGCCAGCGTCAGCGCATCTGCACCGAGCCCGAGACGTTGACAACCACCTGCGCCTTGCCCGCTTCCACCGGCACCGGCGCGTCCGAATACGCTGCCGATTTGGCCTCCATGGCCATTGCGCGCGGGCGGGGGCCGGGAGACATCTCGTTGCTGTTCACAGACACCTCGCGCAGGCTGTAGTTGGCAAAGCCAAACCCGCGGCTCAAATCGGCGGCGCGCGCCTTGAACTGCTCGATGGCCAGGGTCTGGGCCTCGCCCTCCACCTTGGCGCGGGCCTCGCGTGACAAGGCAAACCCCACTTGGCTGATGGCCATGGTCTGGATTTTTCCTGCCGTGGCTGTGATGCGGGCAAAGTCTCGGCCCTCCAACACCAGCTCGGCCCGGCCCTGCCAGCCATTGATCTTGCCGTCCTTGCCGTAGCGCGGGTACAGCCCGAAGGGGCCCGTACGCACGTCCATTTGCCCGGGCTGCGCATTGCGCTTGGCCTCCGCCAGTGCAGCATCCAGCGCCTGCTTGAGCTGTGCCTGCGTGGAAGCCGCGTCTGCGCCCTCTTTGCTCGTGGACAGCGCCAGCACCAGCAAATCCTGCTGCACCTCAACCGTTCCAGAGGCTGAGAGTTGCACCACATTGCGTGGTTCGGCGGTTTGGGAATTTTGAGAAAAAGCAGCCCCAGCGCACACCATAAAAGCGCTGGCAGCTATCAAACGAATAGCATTTTTCATGTCAAAAAGTCCTTGCGATCAACGCACTGCACCACACCGGTGCTGCACAGGCTTCGACAGTAACCGCTGCAGATGCCGGCCTTCATGAACCGTGCGTGAGCCGCCTGCACACCGGGGCAAAACTTGTAACAGTTGGTCAAACACCGGGCAGAAACCCGAACTTCCGGGCTGAAGCTGGTCAGAATTGGCTCTGTTACAAATTGGACCTGCAATCACCATGGCTACAACAACCAACCGTACCGACAAGATTCTGGTGGTGGATGACGATGCACGCATCCGCGATCTGCTGCGCCGCTACCTGACCCAGGAAGGCTTTGAAGTCATGGTCGCCGAAGACGGCAAGGCGCTCAACCGCCTGCTGCTGCGCGAAACGGTGGACCTCATCGTGCTTGACCTGATGATGCCCGGCGAAGACGGCCTGTCCATTTGCCGCCGCCTGCGTGCCGCCAACGACCGCACGCCCATCATCATGCTCACCGCCAAGGGCGAAGACGTGGACCGCATCGTGGGCCTGGAAGTGGGCGCCGATGACTATCTGGGCAAGCCCTTCAACCCCCGCGAACTGCTGGCGCGCGTGCATGCCGTGCTGCGCCGCCGCCCTGCGCAAGAGGCGCCCGGCGCCCCCTCGGGCGACAACGAAGTGGTCACCTTCGGCCCCTTCACGTTTGACCTGGGCACGCGCGCGCTGCAGCGCAATGGCGAAGAGCTGCCGCTGACCACGGGCGAATTCGCCATGCTCAAGGCCCTGGTGCGACACCCGCGCCAACCCCTGTCGCGCGAAAAGCTCGCCCTGCTGGCGCGCGGCCGCGAGTTCGAGCCCTTCGACCGAAGCCTGGACGTGCAGGTCTCGCGCCTGCGCAAGCTGGTAGAAGTGGACGCCGCCGCACCACGCTACATCCAGACGGTGTGGGGCGTAGGCTATGTTTTCGTACCGGACGGAACGAACTGACCATTTCATGCGCAAATCCGAAGGCCGGCCGGCACCCCGACAGCCGGTGACCGCACCGTCCGACGCCACCAGTCCCGCCCCCCTGGAGTCCCTGCGCCGCGCGCGCGAGCAGCGTGCGCGCGTGGGGCTGAACCTGTTCTGGCGCACCTTTTTCCTGCTGGCGCTGCTGCTGGTGGGCAGTATCCTTGCCTGGCTGCAAACGCTGCGCGCCCTGGAGTTTGAGCCGCGCACGTTGCACACGGCCCAGCAGATTGCGTCGCTGGTCAACCTCAGCCGTGCAGCGCTGGTGCACGCGGATGCCATCGCGCGCGTGTCGCTCATCAAAACCATGGCCGACCAGGAAGGGGTGCGCATCCTGCCGCGCGAGCCGGGCGACAAATTCACGTTGCTCGACAGCACTGCACTGGGTAACCGCCTGACCCACGAGCTCACCCAGCGCCTGGGCCCTGACACCATCGTGGCCCAGAACGTGAACGGAGAAAATGGCCTGTGGGTTGGTTTCAACATCAATGGCGACCCCAACTGGTTGCTGATGGACCGCTCGCGCTTCAGCCCCGCCGGCGGCCGCACCTGGCTGATCTGGCTCATCACGGCAGGCGCCCTTTCGCTGGCCGGCGCTGCTGCCATTGCCCGGCTGATCAACCGGCCTCTCAAGCAGCTTTCGTATGCCGCCAACCGCGTGCGCGATGGTGATTTCGCCGCCAGCCGCCTCGACGAAGAAGCGGTGACCAGTGAAATCCGCGAAGTGAACATCGGCTTCAACCGCATGGCACAAAAGCTTGCCAAGCTGGAGCAGGACCGCGCCGTCATGCTGGCCGGCATTTCGCACGACCTGCGCACGCCGCTGGCGCGCCTGCGGCTCGAAACCGAAATGAGCGTGGTGGATGAAATCGCACGCGAGCACATGGTGGCCGACATCGTGCAGCTTGACGCCACCATCGACAAGTTTCTTGATTACGCACGCCCCGACCACGTCACGCTCACCCCCGTCAACCTGCACGGCGTAGTGTCGTCCTGCGTTTACGCGGTGCAGGACCACCGCGAGCTGCAGATCACCATGGAGATCCCGGAAGACCTCAACGTGTTGGCGGACGAGGTGGAACTGGCTCGCGTGATTTCCAACCTGCTGGAGAACGCACGCCGCTATGGCAAGACGGTGGACACCGCCGTCACCCACGTGGACATTGCCGCCAAGGGCCGCGAAAACTGGGTATTGATCAAGGTGCGCGACCATGGCACCGGCGTGCCACCCGAGCAGTTATCCAACCTGACCAAGCCCTTCTTTCGCGGCGACTCGGCGCGCACCGCAGCCGCTGGCGCCGGGCTGGGCCTGTCGATCGTGGACAAGACGGTGCAACGCATGGGTGGCATTTTTGCGCTGGCCAATTCCACCAGCGGCGGGCTGGTGGCGCATATCCAGCTGCAGCGGGCCCCCAACCTACCCGAGGGGGAAGACCCCAAGCAACGCCTGCAGCGCCCTGCCATCAAGCGGCAACTCCCGCGCCGCCGGGCTGAGGACCACGCGGACTGACTGCTCTGCAGCGCCAGCCAGCGGCACGGGGCCTTCATCGCCTGTGCCGACAAGCCATGATTGCAAGGACAGGGCAATGCAATGGCGCACATTGCCTGGCCCGCAGCCCATGCCGACAGGGTCAGGCCTTGAACAGCAACACCACGGCGCGCGCCTCCATGGCCAGCCCCTGACCTACCGGGCCCAGGCGCTCGGCGGTCTTGGCCTTGACGTTCACCTGCGCTTGCCCCACCCCCGCGGCGGCCGCAATGCACACGCGCATGGCAGGAATATGGGCGGCAAGGCGCGGCGCCTGCGCAACCACGGTGCTGTCGATGTTGCCGATGTCGTAGCCCGCCGCGCGCACCCGGCGCGCCGCCTCCGCCAGCAGCACACCCGAGTCCGCTCCGCGAAATGCCACGTCGGTGTCCGGAAAATGGCTGCCGATGTCGCCCAGCGCAGCAGCCCCCAGCAAGGCGTCGGTGATCGCATGCAACAACACGTCTGCATCCGAATGGCCCAGCAGGCCCATGGAATGGGCAATCTCCACCCCGCCAATCACCAGCCGGCGCCCGGGCACGAGCGCATGCACATCCCAGCCTTCGCCAATCCTGAAATTCATCGAGTCACCTTCACCCACGCGGGGTTCAAAACATGGTCTTTTTGCCAACCGCTGGGGCCACCTGCCCGCGCGCGCCACCAAAACGATCGAGCGTGGCGCCATGCGCGCGCTGCGCCAACACGGCGGCCGCCAGGGCAAAGTCGTCCGGATAGGTCACCTTGAAGTTTTGTGCCCCACCGGGCACCAGCCGCGGGTGCAGGCCCATCGCCTCCATGGCACTGGCTTCGTCGGTGGCACCCGAACCCACATGCTTGATGGCCGCTTTGAGCGGGCCCAAGCGGAACATCTGGGGGGTCTGGGCCAGCCATTTATCGCTGCGGTCCACGGTGGACGCCACGCGCACGCCGCCGGGCCCGTCAATCGATGTTTTGAGCGTGTCGGCCAGCTTGTGGGCCAGCAAACCGCCCACACCATCGTGCTGGCAGGTATCCATCAGCGTATCGATCTGTTCGGACGTCACCAGACAGCGCGCTGCGTCGTGCACCAGCACCCAGTCGTCGGGCTGTGCCCCGCGCTCCTCAAGCGCCCGCAAGCCACCCAGCACGGTATCTGCGCGCGTGGGGCCACCGCATTCCACCGTGAAAAAGGCAGGGTGGGCGTAGGCGTCCAGAAAATGATCGCCCGGCGCCACCGCCACCAGCGTGCCCAGCAAGCGGCTCACCCCGGCAAACGCTGCCAGGGTGTGCATCACCATGGGGTGCCCTGCCACCAGATGGTATTGCTTGGGCAGGGCAGGGTCGGCAGATGCCGCGGCTGGCGTGGCAGCAGGAGGCACGGCACGCAAGCCCATGCCCGCACATGGCACCAGCGCCCAAAAACGCCCCTGGGTGGACAAGGGAGCGAGCGGTGGGTGCAGGAGCGAAGCAGTCATGTGTCGCTCATTCTAAAATCTCCCGCTGCCCACCCATCCAGCCCGTGCGCGTTTTGCGCCCCAGGGGATGCGGCGGGCCCAGACGACACCGTCCGCATGGAACTGCCCAAACTCTCCCCCGGAAAACGTTTCACCCTGCCCCGCCCCCTGGGCAGCGCAGATTCGCTGCTGCTGGCCCGCCTGGCCGAGCGCGACAAGGCCGGTGGCCGCACCACCGCCATCGTCACGGCCGACGCCACCGATGCGCAGCGCCTCATCGACGAGATGGCTTTTTTTGCACCCGCCCTGCGCTGCGCGCTGTTTCCCGACTGGGAAACCCTGCCCTACGACACCTTCTCGCCGCACCAGGATTTGATCAGCGAGCGGCTGGCCACGCTGTGGCGCATCAGCCAGGGCGAAGCCGACGTGGTGCTGGTGCCCGCCACCACGGCGCTGTACCGGCTGGCTCCACCGTCCTTCCTGGCGGGCTACACCTTCCACTTCAAGGTCAAGCAAAAGCTCGACGAGGCGAAGTTCAAGGCCCAGCTCACGCTGGCGGGCTATAGCCATGTATCGCAGGTGGTGAGCCCGGGCGAGTACGCCGTGCGCGGCGGGCTGATTGATTTGTTCCCCATGGGCTCGCTGGTGCCCTTCCGCGTGGACCTGTTCGACGACGAAATCGACTCCATCCGCACCTTCGACCCCGACAGCCAGCGCAGCCTGTACCCCGTTCCCGAGGTGCGCCTCTTGCCAGGCCGCGAGTTCCCCATGGACGACGAGGCGCGCGCCAAGTTCCGAAGCCGCTGGCGCGAAATGCTGGAGGGCGACCCGACCAAGAGCCGCATCTACAAGGACATGGGCGCGGGCGTGGCCACGGCCGGTATCGAGTACTACCTGCCACTGTTCTTTGACGACACGGCCACGGTGTTCGACTACCTGGGAGGCGAAGCCACGGTGTTACTGCATGGCGACCTTGAACCGGCCTTCCAGCGCTTCTGGCAGGACACGAAAGACCGCTTTCGCCTGATCCAGGGCGACCCTGAGCGCCCCGCGCTGCCACCCGAGTCGCTGTTCCTGTCCGTGGACCAGTTCTACACGCGCGCCAACCTGCACGCGCAACTGTCGCTGCGCCCAGGTGTGCAGGATGTGGATGACAACCCGCACTTTCAGAACCTGGGTGACCTGTCGGTGGTGCGTGGTGCCGAAGACCCGCTGGCCCGCCTGCACGCCCACATCCGCAACACGCAGCACCGCGTGCTGCTGCTGGCCGAGAGCGATGGCCGACGCGAGAGCCTGCTGGACTTCCTGCGCGCCAGCGGGGTGAACCCGCCCGCCTTCGACTCGCTGGCCGAGTTCCAAGGCACAGCCGACGAAAAGGTGGGCATCGCCACCGCGGGCCTCACCGTGGGCTTCAGCTGGATCGAGGACGGCATCGACTTCGTCACTGAGACCGAGCTGTTTGCCGCAGGCCCCACCACGCGCCGCCGCAAGAAGCAGGAGCAGGTGAGCGATGTCGAGGCGCTGATCAAAGACCTGGCCGAGTTGAACGTGGGCGACCCGGTGGTGCACAGCGCCCACGGCATCGGTCGCTACCGCGGCCTCGTCAACATGGACGTGGGCAACAAGAACCCCGACGGCACGCCCGCCATGCAGGAGTTTTTGCACCTGGAATACGCCGACAAGGCCGTGCTGTATGTGCCCGTGAGCCAGCTGCAGCTGATCAGCCGCTACACGGGCGTGAGCGCTGACGAAGCCCCGCTGCACAAGCTGGGCAGCGGCCAGTGGGAAAAGGCCAAACGCAAGGCCGCCGAACAGGTGCGCGACAGCGCGGCCGAGCTGCTCAACATCTATGCCCGGCGCGCTGCGCGCGAGGGCCACGCCTTCCGCTACAGCGCGCAGGATTACGAGACTTTTGCCAACGACTTCGGCTTTGAAGAAACCGCTGACCAGAACGCAGCCATCCACGCAGTGATCCAGGACATGATCAGCCCCCGCCCCATGGACCGCCTGGTCTGCGGCGACGTGGGCTTTGGCAAGACCGAGGTCGCCCTGCGTGCCGCCTTTGTGGCCGTCACGGGCGGCAAGCAGGTGGCGTTTCTGGCGCCCACCACGCTGCTGGCCGAGCAGCACTACCAGACGCTGGTAGACCGCTTCAGCAAATGGCCGGTGAAGGTGGCCGAGGTCTCGCGCTTTCGCTCGGGCAAGGAGATCACCGCCGCCATCAAGGGCATTGGCGATGGCACGGTAGACATCGTGGTGGGCACGCACAAGCTGCTCAGCGAATCGACCAAGTTCCACAACCTGGGCCTCTTGATCATCGACGAGGAGCACCGATTCGGGGTGCGCCACAAGGAGGCGATGAAGCAGTTTCGCGCCGAAGTGGACGTGCTTACCCTCACGGCCACGCCCATCCCGCGCACGCTGGGCATGGCGCTCGAAGGCCTGCGCGACCTGTCGGTCATCGCCACCGCGCCGCAGCGGCGCCTGGCCATCAAGACCTTTGTGCGCAGCGAAGGCACGGGCGTGATCCGCGAAGCCGTGCTGCGCGAATTGAAGCGCGGCGGGCAGTGCTACTTCCTGCACAACGAGGTCGAGACCATCGAGAACCGCCGCCAAAAGCTCGAAGAGATCTTGCCCGAGGCCCGCATCGCCGTGGCCCACGGCCAGATGCCCGAGCGCGAGCTGGAGCGCGTGATGCGCGACTTTGTGGCCCAGCGCTACAACATCCTGCTGTGCTCGACCATCATCGAGACCGGCATCGACGTGCCCACGGCCAACACCATCATCATGAGCCGCGCCGACAAGTTCGGCCTGGCGCAGCTGCACCAGCTGCGTGGGCGCGTGGGCCGAAGCCACCACCAGGCGTACGCCTACCTGATGGTGCCCGACGTGGAAGGCCTGACCAAGCAGGCGCAACAGCGGCTCGAAGCCATCCAGCAGATGGAAGAGCTGGGCAGCGGCTTTTACCTGGCCATGCACGACCTGGAGATTCGCGGTGCGGGCGAGGTGCTGGGCGAAAACCAGAGCGGCAACATGCTCGAAGTCGGGTTCCAGCTGTACAACGAGATGCTCAACGAAGCCGTCAAGGCGCTCAAGGCGGGCAAGGAGCCGGACCTGCTCTCGCCCTTGTCGGTCACCACCGACATCAACCTGCACGCCCCCGCCCTGCTGCCCGACGACTACTGCGGCGACGTGCACCTGCGCCTGTCGTTCTACAAGAAGCTCGCCACGGCCAAGACGCCGGACCAGATCGACGGCCTGCTCGAAGAGATCGTGGACCGCTTTGGCAAACTGCCGCCGCAGGCCCAGACCCTCATCGACGTGCACCGCCTGCGCGTACTGAGCCAGCCCTATGGCGTGGTGAAGGTGGATGCTGCGCCCGGCGTCATCACCATCACCTTCAAGCCCCAGCCGCCCGTCGACCCCATGCGCATCATTGAGCTGATCCAGAAGAACAAGCACATCAAGCTGGCCGGCAACGAAAAGCTGCGCATTGAGCGCGAGCTGAAAGACCCCAAAGACCGCGCGCAGATGGTGCGCGACATCTTGCGCAGCCTGGGCCAGCCGCTGGCACAGCCTGTCGCCGCCTGAGCCATGGTGCTGGAAGCTGCGCTCACGGCCATCGCCCTGCTGGTGGCGCTTGGGTTGCGCCCCTGGCGCCTGCTTGGCAGTCGCAAGGCGGCCAACGGGCCCGACCAGGAGCTGTCACCCCTGCTCACACCCTTGCTGGCTACGCTGGTGGTGTTGCCATGGATGTGGGCGCTGCCCACGCTGCATGCCATGCCGCTGCAACTGCAGTGGTCGGGTGCGTGCATGGTGGTGCTGATGCTGGGCTGGCCCCTGGCCATTCCCGTGCTGGTGGTGGTGGGAGTGATCGCCTGCCTGATCTCTCCGGCCATGGGCTGGCCCGAAGCGCTGGGAGCCATCGCCTGGCAAGGCGTAATCCCCGCGACCCTGGCGCTGATGGTGGGGGCGCTGGTGCGGCATTTCATCGGCACGAAGCTCTTCGTCTATGTGCTGGGCCGCGCCTTTCTGGGCACGGTGCTGTGCCTCTTTGCCTCAGGCGCCCTGTCGCAATGGAATGGTCATCTGTTGCCTGGCGTGGGCGACGAGCTCTCACTCGTGGCGCGCTGGCTGATGGCCTGGGGTGATGCGTTTGTCACGGGCATGCTCACGGCCGTCTTTGTGGCCTTCAAACCGCAATGGCTGGCCACCTGGTCCGATCCGCTCTATCTTGGGCATTCGAGGTAGGCGGCGGGCAATCGTTGCACCAGCAATTGACGTAAATCAACGCGCTGGACAGCCTGCGGCGCAATAGTAGTAAACCCATTCAAACAGGAGGGTTTCATGAAATTGCTGACCGATCTTTTTTCCACCGACTACGGCCTGATGAGCATCATCGGCATTTTTTTCATGCTGGGCATGATGGTTTTCTTCATTCGCCTGTTTCTGGGCAAGATGGATGAAAGCGCAAGCAACAGCACATCGGGACAAGCCCCTCGGCCACCAGGCTCCCGCTGACGAACGGTGGACCCGCAGGCGTGGAGCCCAGGCAGGCGGGCTAACATTGCGGCTTTCGTATCCGCAACGCTCCGCAGTTTTCCATGACCCACGCCACCGAATTCACCCCCGGCCTCGTCGTCCAGGGCATTGAGCCTCCGCTGTCCCTGTCGAGCTACCAACTCATTGCCTTTGACATGGACTCCACCCTCATCAACATTGAGTGTGTAGACGAAATTGCCGATGCCGCCGGCCGCAAGGCCGAAGTGGCAGCCATCACCGAGGCCGCCATGCAGGGCCTCATCACCGACTACAAGGAAAGCCTGCGCCAGCGCGTGGCCCTGCTCAAAGGGGTCACCGTGGGTCACATGGAACAGGTGTTCGCTGAACGCCTGCGCTTCAACCCCGGTGCCAAGGAACTCATCACCGCCGCCAAGGCCGCTGGCCTGACCACCTTGCTGGTTTCGGGTGGCTTCACATTTTTTGCTGACCGTGTGAAGGCCAGCCTGGGTATTGATTTTGCGCGCTCGAACCGGTTGGAAGTTGAAGACGGCCTGCTGACCGGCCGCATGGTGGACCAGCCCTGGGGTGACATCTGCGACGGCGCGGAAAAGCGCCGTACCTTGCTGGAGATGGCTTCGCTGATGGGCATCGATCCGTCGCAGGCGATTGCCGTGGGCGATGGCGCCAACGACCTGCCCATGATGGGTGCAGCCGGCCTGTCAGTGGCCTACCACGCCAAGCCCGCCGTGCGGGCGCAGGCCAACATTGCGATCAACCAGGGCGGGCTGGACCGCCTTCTGGAAGTGCTGCGGCCCTGAAGCGCTTGCCCGACGCTTCTTTTGAGCCGTTACGCCACCTTGTCCGGTAGCCCCGGCACAAGGGGCTTAGCGGCCAGGCGGCGCGATGTGGGCATCGCCACCACGCTCTGGGGATCGGCGAGCAGATCGGCCAGCGTCACCTTGTCCAGTACGGCAAAGAAGGCCCGCATGGCCTGACCAAGCAGCCCCTTGAGATAGCAATGGCTGCTCAGTCGGCATTGGTTGTGCTCGGGGTCAAAGCACTCGACCAGGTTGAAATCGGTTTCGGTGGCACGCACCACGGCACCGATGTTGATGTCGTTTGCAGGCTTCATCAGGCGCATGCCGCCCCCCCGCCCGCGCGTGGTTTCGAGCAGACCCTGGGCTGACAGCTCCTGCACGATCTTGGTCAGGTGGCTGCGCGAAATGTCATAGCTTTCTGCCACCTCGCTGATGGTGACGGGCTGCAAACGCCCTTCAGTGGCCGCGCAATACATCAGCACGCGCAGCGTGTAGTCGGTCCATTGGGTCAGACGCATTGGATTGCCGCAGGTCAATTAAAAGGAATAGTTGGCATGAATTTTATGTCATAAAATATTCATATCAAATGTATCTTTATAGGAACACCCCATGAACGCCCGCCTGGAAACCGCCGCCGCCCTGAGTGCCGATCAGCAAATCGGCCAGATTGCAGTCCAATTGCCCGGCGCTACCGCCGTCTTCCGCCGTCTGAAACTGGATTTTTGCTGCGGCGGCCAGGTCCCTCTGGCAACCGCCGCTGCTGAGAAAGGCCTGGACGTGAATGCCGTGCTGTCCGAGCTGGCTGCCCTGCAGCGCCCCAGCGCCCTTCCTGGTGTGAGCGAGCCCGGCGCACTGGTGGACCACATCCTCGCGCGCTACCACGACGTGCATCGCGTGCAGTTGCCCGAATTGATTCGCATGGCACACCGCGTAGAAGCCGTGCACCGCGCCAACCCTGATGTGCCTGCCGGTCTGGGTAACCTGCTGGAAGAAATTCAGCAAGAATTGCTGTCGCACATGCAAAAGGAAGAAGCCATTCTGTTCCCCATGCTCAAGTCGGGCGGCAACCCGTTCGTGAACCAGCCCATCGGCATGATGCGGGCCGAACACGTGGAGCATGGCGCAGCGCTTGAGCAGCTGAACGCCCTGACCCATGACGCCACGCCACCTGCCGGCGCCTGCAACACCTGGCGTGCCCTGTACGCGGGCATTGCCCAGTTTGGCGACGACCTGATCAACCACATCCACCTCGAAAACAACGTGCTGTTCCCACAGTTCGAAGCCGCCCAGCAGGCCGCACCTGTGGCACGCGGTGGCTGCGGTGGCGCATCGGGCTGCGGATGCAGCTGAGCCCCTCTGCGCCCAGCCCGTCGCCCAATAGTGGCAATGGCGGCGAGTGGCGCACGCCCAGCGTGGAAAGCCTGACCGAGCTCGTGCACGGCTTTTATGCTGCGGTTCGGGCCGACGCCCTGCTGGGCCCCGTGTTCGAGAATGCCCTGCGTGACCGGTGGGAGCCCCATCTGGCGCGCATGGTTGATTTCTGGAGCACGGTGGCACTGGGCAGCAAGCGTTTTCGTGGCAACGTATTTGGCAAGCACATGGCGCTGCAGGGTGTGACGCCAGCGCACTTTGCCGTGTGGGTGCGCCTGTGGGGCGAGCAGACCGAACGGCTTTTCGCGCCCGAGGTGGCGCGCGACCTGCAGATCACCGCCCACGGCATCGCCCGCAACCTGTTTCTCGGATACTTCGGCACGCAGCCTGTGTTTGGCAATGGTGCCGACGTCGAAGGCGCCTCGTCAGCGGCCGGTCACTAGACTCCTGATTTAATAGCGCAATGCGCTTTATCTACATGGGCTAGAAGCGCATTTCATTCAAATTTAACGCTGGATTGTCGGCCCAGGCTGCACGGCCCTCCCCCCGCGCACTGCAGCGCCCTGACCGCGCATCCAGCGGCCTCGGCCATAGGGTTACCGCTCGGCCCCGACAGGTTCTGGCGCCGGAACATGGGGCCGCACCAGCCGCACCAACAGCCGGGTTCCCTTGCCCACGTCGCCGCGGCTCTCTGCGGTTTCAAGGTTTACCGCCCAGCCTTGGCGAAAGGCCATGTCGCCGCCACCGGAGCGGCTGTTCATGACATTGCCGTAGTTGTACTGGTTGCCCGACCCCGTGCTGACATTGGCAGTGCCCGACCAATGCCAGTCGTGCGACGCGGCGGGAAACAGCGCCGGGTCAAGCCCCGCCGGGCTGATCGTCTTGTCCACCAGTCGCTTCAGCTCTGGCACGCGCGGCAGCCGCCAGCGCATGCCGTCGGCCTTCCAGCGGGCATTGGCCAAGGCCACGGCTTGCGCATGGTCCAGCCGCTGCGGGGTGCCGGTGCAGGTCTTGCCGTTCCACTGCATGCCCTCCACACAGCGCGGCCACACCAGCCGCGCGCGCAGATCAATGATAGAGGCACCATCCTCTGACGGCACCAGCATGGGCGAGGCGGGCGAGCCGGCCGGGTCTGCCGCCTGGGCGCCTGCAGCAAGCCACATGCCGCCCAGCAACAACCAGGAGGGGCGAACAAATAAAGGCTGTTTCATGGTGCGAGGCTCCCTGGCAAAAAATGGCGGCGGCCCGCCTGATGCCCCCCTTGCAGGAACAAGCCCCCGGGAGGCGGTGCGCCTGAAGTATCCCCGACAAACGCGTCCTTCACCCCCGGCCAACGGGGCTGACCCGCATTGCGGGCACAGCACCCGTCTGCCGCCGTGGCCTGCGTCAGCCCGCAACCCCTTGCCACACCCACCACGCCAGCGCCAGCATCATGCAGCCGGTCAAAGCGTCCAGCACCCGCCAGGCGCGGGGATTGGCAAACAGCCCCTGCATCCGCCGCCCGGCCAGCGCCAGCGCGGCAAACCACACCAGGCTGGCCGAAGCCGCCCCCATCACAAACACCCACTTGAGACCACCGTCCTGGCGTGCACCAATCGAGCCCACCAGCACCACGGTGTCCAGATAAACATGGGGATTGAGCAGCGTGATCACCGCCAGGGTGCCAATCACGCTGAGCAAACCACGCGGGGCCGCAACGGGCGTGGTGCCAACGCTGGCATCGGGCGCTGTGAAGGCGCGCCACCAGGCAAAAAGGCCATAGGCCAGCAGAAAAACCGCGCCGCCCACACTCAGGTAATAGGCCAGCGTGGGCGAGTGCCCCAGCAACTGCGCCATGCCGGCCACGCCAACGCCAATCAGCAGCGCATCGCTGGCCACACACCACGCGACGCAGGCGCGCACATGCTGGCCACTCACGGCCTGGCGCAGCACATACAGGTTCTGGGCCCCGATCGATACGATGAGCGACAGGCACACGGTAAACCCGGCAAGCCACGAAGAAGAAACATTGGCAGTCCACATGCCACCGATTCTGGACAGCGGCCGTGATTAAGTAAAATTAATTCACCTGAACCAAAGTTAGCAATTCTTCATGCTGGATTACACCGGACTCCAGGCCCTGGCCGCCGTGGTGCGGGAAGGCAGCTTCGAGCGGGCGGCCCGCAGACTGCACATCACACCCTCGGCAGTGTCGCAGCGCATCAAGCAGCTGGAAGAGCGCACGGGCCAGGTGCTGGTGCTGCGCGGCACCCCCTGCACCGGCACCGACGCCGGGCGGCGGCTGTGCCTGCATGTGGAGCAGGTGGCGCTGCTCGAAAACGAACTGCGCCGCACCAACCCGGGCCTGATGCCCGACGGCCATGCCACGCCCCCCACGCTGAAGCTGGCGGTGAATGCCGATTCGCTGTCCACCTGGTTCATGGACGCCATGGCCGCCTTCACTGCCGGGGGCAACGAACTGCTGGACATCCGCATCGACGACCAGGACCACACGGCCCAGCGCATCAAGGAAGGCGACGTGCTGGCCGCCGTCACGGCCAGCGCCGGCAGCATTGCGGGCTGCAATACCTGGCCGCTGGGGTCGGTGCGCTACGTGGCCGCGTCCAGCCCCGCGTTTGTGGCGCGGCATTTTGCGGACGGGGTCAGCGCCGAAGCCATTGGCCGTGCACCGATGATGACCTTCGACCGCAAGGACCGCCTGCAGGAGCAATGGATGCAGCAGCAGGGGCTGGCCTCGCGCCACAACCCGCCCAAGCATTTTTTGCCGTCCAACAACGGCTTTGTGCGCGGCTGCGAGGTGGGCATGGGCTGGGGCATGCACCCCACGTCGCTGATCCAGCACCAGCTCGACGCTGGCACCTTGGTGGAGTTGCTGCCCGGCACAGGCATGGACATGCCGCTGTATTGGGTGCACGCCCGCTCGGCCCAGGCAGGCCTGGAGCGGCTGACCCAGTGCGTGATGGTGGCCGCACGCCAGTGGCTGGTGCCGACCAAGCTCACTTGCGCGCATTGAACCATCAAAAATAATAGCTGCTTGCGCTTACCAGTATTGGGCTGCAGTCCATTTTTACTCCAAATTGCGCCGCCAGAGCCCGCTGACCGGTGTTTTGAGCACGATCCGCCTCGAAGGCTCCTTCGGGGCGTTCCTCAGTCGTCCTGCGCGCGTGGGGGCAGCCCGGCGGCAGAGCGCAGGGGTTCGAGCAGCTGCGAAAGGCCGTTGTGGTCGATCTCGTGCATGAGCGCCAGCAAACGCCCCAGGTCGCTGCGCGGAAAGCCCTCGCGGGCAAACCAGTTGAGGTAGTTGCCGGGCAGATCTGCCAGAACACGGCCCTTGTATTTGCCAAAAGGCATGGACACGGTGACGAGGCGTTGCAGCTGGCTGGGGTCCATCATCAGCCCCCGGCGCGCTTGACCTGGTGGCCGAGCTTTTTCAGCGCCTCCATCACGCGCTCCACATGGTCGCCCTGCACCTCGATCACGCCGTCCTTGACGGTGCCGCCGCTTCCGCACCCGGTCTTGAGCTGCTTGCCCAGTCCGGCCAGCGCGTCGGCATCCAGCGCCACGCCCTTCACCACCGTCACGGCCTTGCCGCCACGTCCCTTGGTTTCGCGCGAAACGCGCACGATGCCGTCGCCCGCTGGCACCGATGCTGCCTTGCACACGCACTGAGCCTGCGGCTGCCGGCAGTCGGGGCACATGCGCCCATGGTCGGTGGAATACACGAGGCCGCCCAGGCCTGCAAGATCACGCAAGGATTTCATGGTGCCGGCCTCAGGGCTGCGGGGTGGCGGGTGTGGGTGTTGGCGCCGGTGCAGGTGCAGGCACCGGGGCGCGCAGCATGTGGAAATTGAGGATGCGCGTGGCCATCACCGTTTCCACAAAAAAGAGCACCAGCGCCAGCAGGAACGAGAGCACGCCGCTCAAAAAGCTTCCCAGCGCCCAGGTGTGGCCGCGAAAGTCGGTGGTCTCTCCCAGAAACAGCAGGATGATGGTCACCCCAATCAGAAACCCGCACAGCGTGAGCAGGCCAATGCAGCCATTGGCCATGCGCCCACGGGTGCGCAGGTAACCCAGCTCCAGCACAGCGCGCTGCAGAAAATCGGCCTCTTCGGTGTGGCGGGCCCTGTCTTCCACCACGCGGGCGCGGTCGATGATGCGCGCCAGGCGCCCCGCCACCGCGCCAATCATGCCGGCCACGGCGGTCAGCAGGAACACCGGGGCCACGGCCAGCTGGATGCTGTGGGTGATGGTGGACGAATCAAGAGCGAGGTTCATGGTGTCGAAAAAACAGTGCCGCACGCGGCGCGCACGGGCAGCGATTATCGCTACCCCCGTGGGTGGCGCACAATGCACGCCCACAGGCGGCGCGGCGCCAGGCACTGCGCCATGTGGCCGGCCGACCCTTTCAAAGCACCGGCAAGTCGGCATTTTTTTGGGGTTGCACCGCGTGGAGGCCCTTGTGCCAGCTGCCAGGCGGTGAACAATGCAGCGCTACAGCCGCTGTGCCTGCGGCCCCTGAATGTGTCGCGCAGTTCTCGCAGTTTTTCTTGCTGGCCATGATTCTTTGCGCGTTGGCGCCGGGTGCATGGCCTGAATTTTTTGTCTTACACCATGCCATTTTCTGCCCTCGGTCTTTCTCCCGCACTCACCCAGGCCGCCACGGCCATGGGTTTTGTCGCCCCTACACCCATCCAGGAGGCGGCCATTCCGGCCATTTTGCGCGGCGCCGATGTCGTGGGCTCGGCCCAGACGGGTTCGGGCAAAACGGCGGCCTTTGCCCTGCCCCTGCTGCAACGGCTGCAAGCCGGAGCCACCCCGACGCCACGGCAGGTGCGCGCGCTGGTTCTGGTGCCCACGCGCGAGCTGGCGGCCCAGGTCGGCGAGGTGGTGCGCAGCCTGGCCCAGCACCTGCCCCAGCCAGTGAAAGTGGCCGTTGTGTTTGGCGGCGTTTCCATCAACCCCCAGATGATGGGCTTGCGCGGTGGCGCCGACGTGGTGGTCGCCACGCCGGGCCGCCTGCTCGATCTGGTGGACCACAACGCGCTGCAGCTTGCCAGCGTGAACCTGCTGGTGCTGGACGAAGCCGACCGGCTGCTGGACCTGGGGTTTGCCGAGGAACTGCAGCGCACCCTGGCGCTGCTGCCAGCGCGGCGCCAGAACCTGTTCTTTTCGGCCACCTTTCCGGCAGACGTGCAAACGCTGGCCGAGTCGTTGCTGAAAGACCCCGTGCGCGTGGCCGTGGCCGACACCCCTGCGAACGAACCGTGCATCGTGCAGCGCGCCATTGCGGTAGACGCCAGCCGCCGCACGCAGTTGCTGCGCCACCTGGTGAAGGAGAACGAATGGAGCCGCGTGCTGGTGTTCGTGGCCACGCAATATGCGGCCGAACATGTCGCCGAAAAGCTCTACAAGGCCGGCATCTTTGCCACACCGTTCCACGGCGGTCTGAGCCAGGGCGCGCGCAAACAGGTGCTGCAAGAGTTCAAGGACGACCGCTGGCAAGTGGTGGTGACCACCGACCTGGCAGCGCGTGGCATCGACATTGCCCAGCTGCCCGCGGTGGTGAACTACGATTTGCCCCGCTCTGCGGTGGACTACGTGCACCGCATCGGCCGCACGGGCCGCGCGGGCGAAAGCGGCGTGGCCGTGAGCTTTGTCAGTGCCGACACCGAAGCGCATTGGCGCCTGATCGAGAACCGCCAGCACCTCACCCTGCCGCGCGAACAGATCCCCGGTTTCGAGCCCACCGAGGTGGCCCCCGAGGGCACGGCAGCGGGTACGGGCGGCATCAAGGGCAAGCGGCCCAGCAAGAAGGACAAGCTGCGCGCTGCCGCTGCAGCAGCGCAAGCGGCAACAGGTGAGAAAGAAGCGTGATCAGTCGGCGTCTTTGACGTTGTTGGCGTCGATGGTGTCGCCGCCCTCGCCTTCTTCGGCCACTTGGGCAGGACGGGCCTGGCGATGCCCGCCCTTGGCCAGAATTTCGACATAAAACTGCGCACCGCCTTCGCGGGCCACGCCGTCAATCAGGCCGATCAGGGCAGCAAGGTGGGCCACTTCGGCGGTTTGTTCAGTGTTGCCGAACTTGCAGTCGAAATCCCAAAAATCCGCCCCGGCGGGCACGGGGCGGCCGCGCTCGCGCTTGATGTACTTGCGGATTTCATGCTTGATGGCTTCGAGGACGCGGTCGCGGTTCTTGCCTTCAATGTGGAGCTGGAAAGTTTTTTTCATGGGTGATCGTACCGCCTGCGGCAGTGGCATCAACAAATCCAAGAACTAAAGGCCGCGCTGCACACAGCTTTCAGTGCCTGCGGGCCCCCCTGCGGCAGCCTGCCCGGCCAGTCCATCAGTAGTGGGGCGGCAGCTCGTCGCGCAGGTTGCGCGGGGCCGCGCCGCCGCCCTCGGGCACTTGCTGGCGCAAGCGCAGCAGTTCACGGGCGAGGTCGTCAATCTGCTGCTGCTGGCGATAAACGGTGAGATTGAGCTGATCGAGCAGATCTTCGGTGTAGCTGGCCTTGATCTCCAGATCGTTCAGGCGCTGTTCGAGGGGGGAGGAATCTTGCATGGCGCTATTGGAACGCAATCCGGGAAAAGCAATCCGGGAACGGAATGGAGGAAAGCAATCTGCAGCGCAACCCGCGGGCCCGTGGGAGCGCTTCGGCCTACCGCCCATCCAGCGGATAGGCTGGATCGTTGTATCCGGGCGTGGACGTATGGCCCGGCGCCACCAGCGAGTTCACCAGCGCTTCGTCTTCCTCGGTCAGGGCGTAGCCAAGCGCGGGGGCATAGTCTTGCCACTGTGCCAGCGTTCGGGGCCCGGCGATCACCGAGCTCACGGCCGGGTGGGCCAGCACCCAGGCCGTGGCAAATTGGGCCAGCGTCACTCCCCGCTCATGCACATGCTGCTGCAGTGTCTGGGCGATCTGCAGCGACTCTTCGCGCCACTCGGTCTGCGCGATGCGCTTGTCACCCCGGGCGGCCCGCGAGCCGGCCACCGGTGGCTGACCGGGCAGGTATTTGCCCGTGAGCACGCCGCGCGCCACCGGGCTGTAAGGGGTGACGCCCACGCCATGGTGGGCGCAGGCCGGCAATATCTCGACCTCGGGCATGCGGTTGAGCAGGTTGTAGTAGGGCTGGCACACCACCGGCCCGGGCATGCCCATCTGCCGGGCCAGGTGCACCAGCTCCGTGATGCGCCAGCCCCGAAAATTGGAAACGCCCCAGTAGCGGATCTTGCCTGCACGCAGCATGGCATCGAGCGCCTGCAGGGGCTCCTCCAGGTTCATGCCGTTGTAGTCGCGGTGCAGATAAAGAATGTCCACATGGTCGGTCTGCAGCCGCCCCAGGCTCGCCTCGACCTCGCGCAGCATCCAGCTGCGCGAATAGTGCGCCTCGTTCACGCGGTCCGACATCGGGTTGCCGAGCTTCGTCGCCAGCACCCAGTGGTGGCGCTGGCCGCGCAGCAATTCGCCCACCATGGTTTCAGAAGCGCCCTTGGTGTACACATCGGCCGTGTCGATGTAGTTCACCCCTTGGGCATGGGCATCGGCCACGATGGCGGCGGCCTCTTCACGCGGGGTCTGGTCACCAAACATCATGGTGCCCAGGCACAGACGGGAGACCTGGAGATTGCTTTTGCCAAGGTTGCGGTATTGCATGGAACGGGCCTGGAGTGCGGGTGAATGCGCGGAAAGCACCAGCCCGGCACCCGATACCCAGACTGGCAGCGCATGGTACTGCGGCAGGTGCCGCACCACCGCTTTGCGTTACAGCCGCGCCGCCAGCCGCGCCGCCTGGTCGATGGCGCGCTTGGCATCGAGCTCGCCTGCCTCCAGCGCGCCGCCAATCCGATAGGGCTTGCGCCCTGCAGCCTCCAACTCCTGCGCCAGACTGAACAGCGGCACCTGCCCCGCGCAGAGCACCACGGTGTCGCAGGGGATCCAGGTGGGGTTCTCGCGCTTGTCGCCGTAGGAGACAAGCAACCCCTCATCGGCAATGCGCTCATAGTTCACGCCGCCCACCATCTGCACCGCTTTCATCTTGAGCGTGGTGCGGTGGATCCAGCCCGTGGTCTTGCCCAACCCGGCACCCAGCTTGCCCTTCTTGCGCTGCAGCAGCGTCACATGGCGCGCAGGGGGCGTGACATGCGGGCCCGCTGTGGCCAGACCACCGCGCGCCTCGGCGGGGTCGGTGATACCCCACTCCGCCTTCCAGGCGGGCAGATCGAGCGTGGTGGAAGGGTGGTTGCCGTGCACCAGATACTCGGCCACGTCGAAGCCGATGCCCCCCGCGCCAATAACGGCCACGCGCTGGCCCACGGGCTTGCCGTGGCGCAGCACGTCGATGTAGCTCAGCACCTTGGGGTGATCCTGGCCGGGAATCTTCGGGTCGCGTGGCTCCACGCCGGTGGCGATCACCACCTCGTCATAGCCCGCCAGGTCATTGGCCTGCACGCGCTGGTTCAGGTGCAGGTGCACACCGGTGTCTTGCACCCGCGTGGCCAGATAGCGCAGCATTTCGTGGAATTCTTCCTTGCCCGGCACCACCTTGGCCATGTTGAGCTGACCACCGATGGCCGCTGCGGCATCGAACAGGTGCACCTCATGCCCGCGCTCGGCCGCCACGGTGGCGGCGGTCAAACCCGCTGGCCCGGCGCCCACCACGGCAATGCGTTTGCGGTCCGAAGGCGCGGTGACCGGCCGATAGACCAGCTCGGTCTCGTGGCAGGCGCGCGGGTTCACCAGGCAACTGCTGGTCTTGTTCTGAAACACATGGTCCAGGCAGGCCTGGTTGCAGGCAATGCAGGTGTTGATGCGGTCGGCCCGGCCCTCGGCGGCCTTCTTCACAAAGGCCGCATCGGCCAGCAGCGGGCGCGCCATCGAGACCATGTCGGCGCAGCCGTCGGCCAGCACGGCTTCAGCCACCTCGGGCGTGTTGATGCGGTTGGACGTGACCAGCGGCGTGGCGATGCCCGCCGCCGCAAACTCGGCCTTCATCTTTTGCGTGACCCAGGCGAACGCCGCGCGCGGCACGCTGGTGGCAATGGTGGGCACACGCGCCTCGTGCCAGCCGATGCCGGTGTTGACGATGTTCGCCCCGCCCGTGGCCACCGCCTTGCCCAGGGTGACGATCTCGTGCCAGGCGCTGCCGCCCGGCACCAGGTCGATCATCGACAGGCGGTAGATGATGATGAAGTCCGGCCCCACGGCCTCGCGCATGCGGGCCAGAATCTCCACCGGCAGGCGCATGCGGTGGCTGTAGTCGCCGCCCCAGGCGTCGGTGCGCAGATTGGTTGCTTGCGAGAGAAACTGGTTGATGAAGTAGCCCTCGGAGCCCATCACCTCCACGCCGTCGTAGCCTGCCTCGCGCGCCTTCACGGCGCAGTTCACGAACGCGCGGATCTGGCGCTCCACCCCGCGTGCCGACAGCGCAAACGGCGTGAACGGCGAAATGGGTGACTGCAGGCGCGAGGGCGCCACCGCCAGCGGGTGGTAGGCATAGCGGCCCGTGTGCAGGATCTGCAGCGCGATCTTGCCGCCCGCACCGTGCACTGCGTCGGTCACCACCCGGTGGCGTTTGGCAGCACCCGATGTAGCCAGCGTGCCCGCAAACGGTTTGGCCCAGCCCGCGATGTTGGGCGCAAAGCCGCCGGTCACGATCAGGCCCACATCGCCCTCGGCCCGCTCGCGGAAGTACGCCGCCATGCGCGAGAGGTCGCGCCCATCCTCCAGCCCCGTGTGCATGGAGCCCATGAGCACACGGTTCTTGAGGGTGGTGAAACCCAGGTTCAACGGGGCGAGCAAGTGCGGATACAGGGCCGCGCCGGGAGCGGGCGACGTGAAAGCAGAGGGTGCAGGCGCGGCGGTGGCGGAGGAATACATGGCGTCTCGTGAGGAGTAGAAGATTTTTCTAGAACTTTATTCTAGAATTCCGTTCCATGGCAAGTCGTATCACCCCTGCCCGCTCTGCCGCCCCTGCCGAGGCCACCACCGACCGACGCCAGGACATCCTGAACGCCGCCCTCGCCTGCGCGGCCGAAGGCGGCGTGGACGCCGTCACCATCGACGGCGTGCGCGCCCGCTGCGGCGCCAGTGTGGGCAGCATTTACCACCACTTTGGCAACCGCGACGGCATCGTGGCCGCACTGTTTTTTGACATCTTTCACGACCAGTCGCGCTGCGTGCAGGCACAACTCGATGCCGCCCGGGGCGTGGAGGCGGGCGTGCATGCCTTGGTCACGGGCTACCTGGACTGGGTGGTGGCGCAACCCGAGCGGGCGCGTTTTTTGTTCCAGGCGCGCAGCGCCGTGGCGGCGGGCCCGCGCACGCCCGATCTGGCCCAGGCTGCCAGCCGCCGCAACCAGGCCCTGATGGCATGGTTCGAGCCGCACCGCCAGGCGGGCGCGGTGCGCAACCTGCCCTGTGAGCTGATGCCTTCGTTGGTGATGGGCCCGGTGCAAAGCTATTGCCGGGCCTGGCTGTCGGGCCAGGAGGGCCCGAACGCCCTGACCTCGCCCGTGCTCTACCGGCAAGAACTGGCAGCCGCCGCGTGGCGGTCGGTGCGGGCGTAAAGAAACCGTTTACAACGCCTGGGCGAGGCGGGCCACGCCTTCGCGGATCTTGTCGGCATCGGCTGTGGCGAACGACAGGCGGAAGGTGGCGTGGTCGGGGTTGGCACAAAAGAACGGCGTGCCCGGCACAAAGGCCACGCCCTTTTCAATCGCGCGCTTGGCCAGCACGTTGCCATCGGCCACCTTGCCGCCCGCACCCGTGAGGCGCGCCCACACAAACAGGCCACCCTGGGGCTGCACGAACTCGATGGCGTCGCCCAGTTCCTTGCGCAGCGCATCGCCCATGGCCTGGGCGCGCTCGGCGTACACCGTGCGCACATGGGCCAGCGTGCCGGGCATGCGGCCAGCCTTGAGGTACTGCGCGGCCGTGGCCTGCGCAAAGGTGCTGGTGTGCGCGTCGCTGAACTGCTTGCACATGGTGGCCTTGCCCAGCAGCTCGGCCGGGGCAATCATCCAGCCCACGCGCAGGCCGGGCGACAGCACCTTGCTCAAGGATCCGCAGTGCACCAGCAACTCGCGGCTGCCGGGCACGGTCGCCGACAAGTTGAGCAGGCTGGGCGGCGGGGCGTCGCCAAAGTACAGGTCGCCGTAGGGGTCGTCTTCGACGATCAGCGTGTTGTGCTTCACAGCCATCTCCAGCACGGCCTTGCGGCGTTCCAGGCTCAGCATGGCGCCACTGGGGTTGCCGAAGGTGGGGATCAGGTAGACGAACTTGGGTTGGTGTTCGGCGATGAGTTTTTCCAGCTCGTCGGTCTTTACGCCATTGCCATCAATGGGCGCGCTGATGAGTTCAGCGCCATACAGGCGAAAGCACTGGATGGTGGCCAGAAAGGTGGGGCCTTCCACAATGACCTTGTCGCCGGGGCTGATGAGCGTCTTGCCCAGCAAATCGAGCGCCTGCTGGCTGCCGGTGGTGACGATCAGGTTGTCAGCCGCTACCTCTTTGGCGCCCTTGCTGGTCATGAAGGCCGCCAGCTGTTCGCGCAGCGGGTTGTAGCCTTCGGTCGCGCCGTATTGCAGCGCAGCGCCGGGTTCTTCAGCGAGGGCGGCGTTGCTCGCAGCACGGATGCCTTCCACGTCGAACATGGCGCTGTCGGGAAAGCCCCCCGCAAAGCTGATGATGCCGGGCTTGCCCAGCAGCTTGAAGAGTTCGCGGATGGCGGAGGTTTCTACGTTGTTCAGGCGGTCGGCAAATTGCATGGACGGTGCTTTCAGTGGACGGGCAATAGCGCATTGTCGCCAATCGGCAGCCACCAATTGCTGCTTTGCCGACCGCGCCCCGCAGACATGCCGCGCCCGCGCCCTACACTGCCCGCCATGAAAACCGCGCAGATCGAACCCTTTTTTGCCACACTGAAGGCGGCCAACCCGCTGCCCAACACCGAACTTGAATACACCACGGTGTTCGAGCTGCTGGCCGCCGTGCTGCTAAGCGCGCAGGCCACCGATGTGGGCGTGAACAAGGCCACGCGCAAGCTGTTTCCGGTGGCAGGCACGCCGCAGGCCATCATGGATCTGGGGCAGGGCGGCCTGGAGGGCTACATCAAGACCATCGGCCTCTACAAAAGCAAGGCGCGCCACCTGCTGCAGACCTGCCGCATCCTGGTGGAGCAACACGGCGGCCAGGTGCCCCGCACGCGCGAGGCGCTCGAAGCCCTGCCCGGTGTGGGCCGCAAGACGGCCAACGTGGTGCTCAACGTGGCGTTCGGCGAGCCCACCATGGCGGTGGACACCCACATCTTTCGCGTGAGCAACCGCACGGGCCTGGCGCCCGGCAAAAACCCGCTGGCAGTGGAGGTGCAGCTGATGAAACGCGTGCCCCCCGCCTACGCCGTCGATTCGCACCACTGGCTCATCCTGCTGGGCCGCTATGTGTGCCAGGCACGCAAGCCACGCTGCTGGGAATGCCTGGTGGCGCCGTATTGCGACTTTCAGCCCAAGACGCCTGCACCGCCACGTCCCTGATGGGCCAGGGCACCGCAGCGCGGGCAGCGGGCAAATGGCGCACTTTTGCCTGCATCTTTCGCAGTGGCGAAAGTGCTACAAATAATATAGCTGTTAGCGCTTTATACATAAGCGCTAGAGGCATATTTGGCTCATATTTCTGAATGACACCGTGCCAGCGCCAGCGTGAGCATGGCGCGTGCCTGTGCCACACCTCAGCGCACAGGCCCGCCGGGCATCCGATGCTCTGGCCGCAGCAAGGCCGCAAACTCCACGGCAGCGCGGCTGCGTGAGGCGCCACGGCGCCACAAGATGCCGGCGTGGCGCACCATCTGCGGCGAATGCAGCTGGATGGCCTGCATGTCTGGCGCCTGGCGCGCGGCGCGTTCGGGCACGATGCAGGCCAGCTCCCCCCAGCGGCACACGTCGATCAGGCCCTCCACCGACTCCATCTCCACCCGCACCCAGGGCTGCACGCCGGCCTCGCGCAGGCTGTCGTCAATCAGGCGGCGCGTGGCAAAAGCGCGCGGCAGCATGGCCAGGGGCACTTGCGCCAGGCCCTTGAGCGCCAGGCTGCGGCGGCGCGCCAGCGGGTGGGCGCGGTTCACCACCAGCTGCATGCGCTCCTCGAACAGGGGTTCGGTCTCGATCTCCTCACGCTGCGTGGGGTGAAAGGCAATGCCCACGTCCAGCAAGCCCTCTACCAGCTGCTCCTCGATGGGCCCGGCGCGCAGGTCGCGCACCACGATGTTCACCCTGGGATACGCCATGCTGAAGGCCGCCACCGTGGCCGGCACCAGGGTGTGCAAAAAGGTGGGAATGACGCCCACGGTGAGCGTGCCCGACTGCAACCCCGTCATGTCAGCCAGCGCCATGCGTCCGGCCTCGATCTCCTGCAAGGCGCGGGCGGCATGCACGCGAAACGCCGCCCCCGCCTGCGACAGCCGCAGACCCCGTCCGAGCCGGTCAAAGAGCTGAATCTCCAGTTCCTGCTCCAGCTGGCGCAGACCATGCGACAACGTGGATTGCGTGACAAACAGGTTCTGCGCAGACTGGGTGAGGTGCTCGGTCTGGGCGATGTCCAGGAAGTAGCGAAGCTGCCGTATCTCCATCAAAGACACCCCTTATTCGTTCGACAAAATCGAATGATAAGTCGCAAATAAATCATTGGAACGTCACACGGATTAAATCTAATCTTGCCTTTTTTCTGACTCCCTGATGGGCCAGCGAGTTGCCCCGGCCCAACCAACAAGGTACACATCGATGCATAGCCGCTTCACCATCGAACGCATGCAGGCGCGGATTCTGGACATTCCCACGATCCG
Organism: Acidovorax sp. BoFeN1; assembly: GCF_003345135.1. Lineage (NCBI taxonomy): Bacteria > Pseudomonadati > Pseudomonadota > Betaproteobacteria > Burkholderiales > Comamonadaceae > Acidovorax > Acidovorax sp. BoFeN1. The sequence goes on along the minus strand of NZ_QOZT01000008.1, from coordinate 4,993 downwards.
CCCGCACAAGCTCTCGTTTGGCTCCATCAGCCGCCAAAGTCCAGTCATCGTTCAGGTGTGGCTCAAGGACGGCGCCACCGGCTTTGGCGAGGCCGCCACCATCGGCGGCCCCTCGTGGAACGAAGAATCGCCCGAGAGCATCCTGCACGCCATTCAAAACTACCTGGCCCCGGCCCTCGTCGGCCAGAACGCGGGCGGCTTTGAGGCCGCCCTGGCGCGCATGGACAAGGCCTGCAAGGGCAACGCCTTTGCCAAGAGCGCCGTGGAGATGGCGCTGATCGACGCCGTGGCCCGCACTCTCGCCCTGCCCGCCTGGCAACTGCTGGGCGGCAAGGTGCACCAGAGCCTGCCCCTGGCCTGGACGCTGGCCAGCGGCGATGTTGATCGCGACCTGCAGGAAGCCCACCTGCGCCTGGAACAAAAACGCCACCACATCTTCAAGATGAAAATCGGCGCGCGCGCGCCGCAGGACGATGTGGCCCATGTGTCGCAGATCGCCCGCGGCCTGCAGGGCAAGGCCAAGCTCACCGTGGACGTGAACCAAGCCTGGGACGGCAACACCGCACGCCGCTACCTGCCGCAACTGGTCGAGGCCGGCGTGACGCTGATCGAGCAGCCCGTGGCGCAGTGGAACGTGGAGGCGCTCAAGAGCCTCACGGCCACGCTCGATGGCGCGCTCATCATGGCCGACGAAACCGTCTGCACCCCGCAGGACGCCATGATGCTGGCGCGCGAAAAAGCCAGCCATGTGTTCTCGCTCAAGGTGGCCAAGCACGGCGGCCTGGTGCGCACGCGCAAGGTGGCCGCCATTGCCGAGGCCGCCGACATCGGCTGGTACGGCGGCACCATGCTGGAGACCTCGCTGGGCAGCGCTGCATCGGCGCATGTGTTTGCCACGCTGGGCAGCGCGCACCATGGCTGCGAGCTGTTCGGCCCGCAACTGCTGGTGGACGACATCGTCGAATCCCAGATGCCCATCGTCGACTTCGAGCTGCAACTGCCCAACGGCCCCGGCTTTGGTGTCGAGGTTTCGCTGGCGCAACTTGAACGCTTTGACCGCGCCCGCCAGGGCCTCACCGCCGTGCACGTGGACATGGCCGCACACACCCCCACCCCCGTTTAAGGAGAACACCGATGCTGTTTCTGGTACGTATGGACGTGAACATCCCGCGCGACCTGCCCGTGGAAGAAGCCAACGAGATCAAGGCGCGCGAGAAGGCCTATTCGCAAGACCTGCAGCGCGACGGCCGCTGGAAGAGCATCTGGCGCGTGGTGGGCGAATACGCCAACTACAGCATCTTTGATGTGGCGTCGAACGACGAACTGCACCAGCTGCTGCAAGGCCTGCCGCTGTTCCCGTTCATGAAGATCTCCGTCACCCCGCTGGCGCAGCATCCCTCGGCCATCTGAGCCACCTCTCACCACAAAACCCACGAGACAAACACCATGCACTCCAAACGCAATCTGCTGGCCTTGCTGGCCCTGGCCGGCCTCGGTATCACTGCCCACGCACAAGCTGCGGCTGCCGACTGGCCCAACAAGCCCATCCGCTGGGTGGTGCCCTTCCCGCCCGGCGGCGCCATGGACGCCATCGCACGCACGCTGGGCGAAAAGGCCGCCAAGTCGCTGGGCCAGCCCTTCGTGATTGAAAACAAGCCGGGCGCTGGCGGCAACATTGGTGCGGACTTCGTGGCCAAACAGCCGGGCGACGGCGACACGATGATGATCACGTCGATCGGCATGGCCACCAACAAGCCCCTGTACGGCAAGCTCAACTACGACCCGGTGAAGGACTTTGCGCCCGTGAGCCTGCTGGCCGTGGTGCCCAATGTGCTGGTCACCAACGCCACCCAGCCCGATGTGAAGACCGCCCGGGACGTGATTGCCGCCGCCCGCAAGGCGCCCGGCAAGCTCACCTATGCGTCGGCCGGCAACGGCACCTCCATCCACCTGGCGGGCGAAGTATTCACCTCGCTGGCACAGGTCGAGATGCTGCACATCCCCTACAAGGGCAGCGGCCCGGCCGTGTCCGACCTGCTGGGCGGACAGGTCAACTACATGTTTGACAGCATCACCTCGGCACGCCCGCACATCGAGTCGGGCAAGCTGCGCGCCCTGGGCGTGACCACGGCCAAGCGCTCCAGCACCTTGCCCAACGTGCCCACGCTGGCCGAGGCAGGTGTGCCCGGCTATGAAGTGTCACCCTGGTTTGCCGTGTTCATGCCAGCAGCCACGCCCAAGGCCATCGTCAGCAAGCTCAACAAAGCTTTGCTGGACGCCATGAAAGACCCCGAAGTGGCCAAACGCTTTGAAACCATCGGCGCCGAGCCCGTGGGCTCCACCCCCGACGAGCTGGCCCAACACCTGGCGCGCGAGTCCGAGCGCTGGACCCAGCTGATCACCGAGCGCGGCATCAAGCTCGACTGAACCCACGCTCATTCATTCCATCCCACAGAGGAGACATCCATGTCCGAACTCACCCAGGCCCAACTGCTGGAGCTGGTCAACACCAAGAAAATGGCCCCCGGCAACGCGCGCGTGCGCCAGCTGACCGAGCGCATCGTCACCGATCTGTTCAAGACCATTGACGAACTCGATGTGACGCCGGACGAGTTCTGGGCTGCCACCGGCTGGCTGACACGCCTGGGCGCCGCGGGCCAGACAGGCCTGATCACCGCAGGCCTGGGCTTTGACCGCCTGCTCGACATCCGCGCCGACGAGGCCGACGCGAAGGCGGGCCGCACCGGCGGCACGCCGCGCGCCATCGAAGGGCCGCTGTTTGTGGCGGGCGCGCCCATGTCCCAGTTCGAAGTGCGCCTAGACGAAGGCGAACCCAAGGGCGAAGTGTTTGTGATGGAAGGCCAGGTGCTGGACCTGAACGGCCAACCCGTACCCCACGCCACCGTGGATGTATGGCATGCCAATGAGCAGGGCGGCTATTCGCACTTTTTCCCCGGCATGAAGCCCTATGAGCTGCGCCGCCGCATCGAGACCGATGCCAAGGGCCAGTACCGCTTTCGCTCGTTCCTGCCACCGGGCTACGCCATTCCACCCAACAGCCCCACGTCCGAGCTGTTCGAGGCCCTGGGCCGCCATGGCAACCGCCCCGCGCACATCCACTTTCTGGTGGTGGCGCCGGGCATGCGCACGCTGACCACGCAGGTCAACATTCCGGGCGACACCTACATTGACGACGACTTTGCCTTCGCCACGCGCGATGGCCTGATCGTGGGGCTGGAGAAGAACGTGGCCACTGCAGGCTACGAGTCGCTGGGCATCAGCGCGCCGTTTGCCCGCTCCAGGTTCAACTTCGTGATGCAAAAGGCGGCCAATGAGGACGAAGCCCTGCCGCTCACGCGCATGGAGCGCGTAACCACCCCCGCCTGAACGGCCCTGCGTTCGCACCCTGCATGCCGCCCCCGCAAGTGGGCGGCATTTTTTTGGGCGGTCTGCGCCGGATGGGCCCAGCCACCCGTGCACCCGTGCACCCGCGCCACCTGCCAGCAGCCAGCAGCCACTGCATAAATTCGTTCGCCCTAAAGGTGCATGCTGTCTATACTGAGCGAAACACTTTCTTACACCGCAGCCCGCCTCAGCCTCCGCCGGAAGATGCAACTCGATCCGCGCTCCCTCATCGCCATGGGCGGCCTGATGTCCGCCATGATGGCGGTGGTGCTTTTGCTCATGCGGCGCAATTACCCGCCCCATATCCGCGGGCTGGACTATTGGGCTGCGGCCCCGGTGCTCTGGCTGATCTCCACCGTGCTCTTCAGCGCGCGGGGCAAACTGCCCGATTTCCTGACCATGGTGATGGCCAACCAGGCACTGCTGCTGGGCGCAACGGTCTACTACCTCGGCAGCCGCCGGTTTCTGGGGCATGGAGGGGGATGGTCCGTGTGGGGCGGCGTGTTGGCCGCGTCCACACTGGCATTCATGTGGATGACCTATGTTGCGCCGAGCTACACGCTGCGCATCGCCTCCTTCACATTGCTGATGACCGTGCTGTATGGCTCGCACCTGCGCTTTCTGTGGCGGCATGGGGGCAAGAGCTTTCCCATGCGCCTGGTCCAGGTGGTACTGGCGACGCACATCCTGGTGCTGAGCACGCGGTTTGTCTCGGTGCTGATGGGCCGGGCGGGCAGCGACATCATGGAACCTTCGCTTTTCCAGACGGTGTACATCGGCGCCTATGTGCTCACGGTGCTGATGCTGTCCATCGGCGCCATCCTGCTGGCCACCGACCGGTTGCGCACCGAGCTGGAGCACCTGGCCACGCACGACTCGCTCACCCAGGCCTTGAACCGCCGCGCCGTCATGCTGGCGTGCCAGGAAGAACTGGACCGCGCCCGCCGCTATGGCCACGGGCCGTCGATCATGATGCTCGACCTGGACAACTTCAAGATGGTGAACGACACGCACGGCCATCAGCACGGCGATGCGGTGCTGGTGCATTTCGCGGCCTGTACGGCAGCGGCCTTGCGCAGCGAGGACCGGCTGGGTCGCTATGGGGGCGAAGAGTTTCTGGTCTTGTTGCCCGACACCGACGCCCTTGCCGCCAGCCGTGTGGCGCAACGCATCCATGCCCTGCTGCAGGCCGGCCACCCGCTCGATTGCCAGCTCAGCATCGGGGTGACCAGCTGGCACGGCCCGGCGGACACCCTGGACGCCATGCTATCGCGCGCCGACGCCGCCCTTTACCAAGCCAAGGAACAGGGGCGCAACCAGACCTGCGTTGGTTGATCAGCTGCCATTTGGGCGCACCGCCTGGCGCGCCACGCACACGCGCACACCATGGCAGCCACCCCGCTAGCTATGCTATTGATAGCTACTAGCGCTTACCATATAAGCGCCAGAGGCCTAAATAGCCGCGGATTCAAGTACGAAGTGCGCGAGTCTCAAGTCTAAGCGGAGTGATCTCCAGCCCATAGAACACCTCATGCGGAGTACGCCAGCCCAGGCACTTGCGTGGCCGGTGGTTCAGTGCATACACCGC